>JAAPAA010000190.1 GCA_012274165.1 Thiobacillaceae bacterium | reverse complement strand
CATGTGAACGGAGGGCTACACCCAGTGCAGAACGGAGGGCTACACCCAGTGCAGAATGGAATAGCCAACAGGCTTGCCAGCAGCCTGGGCTTGCCTCTCCAAGGCCTGCCTCCGCAGGTCAACACAATGGTGGATCTGGCCACCTCGGGGTTGGTGATCGTCACCGGGCCGACCGGATCGGGCAAGAGTACGACCATTGCCGCCATCTTGTCCAAGTTCAACGAGACGCGCGACTCCAACGTGGTGACGCTGGAAGATCCGGTGGAGTTCCAGTACGTGCCCAAGAGGTGCTTTTTCACCCAGCGCGAGATTGGCGTGGATGTCGACTCCTTTGAAATCGGCGTGATCGACGCCATGCGCTTTGCCCTGGACATCCTGGTGATCGGAGAGATCCGCACACCCGAGACGATGCGCGCGGCGCTGCGAGCGGCTGAATCGGGTCACCTGGTCCTGGCCTCCACTCACGCGCCCAATTGCGTGGCGGCGCTGCGCAAGATGCTCGCTTACCTGGACAACGAGTCCGATGCGGTGGCGCTGTCGAACTGCCTGGTGGGCGTGATCTCGCAGGCCCTGCTCCCCGATTTGAAGTCCTCCAAGATTGCCGAGATCAAAAGCAAGTCCAAAGCCAACCAGAAACACCTTGCGTTCGAGCTGCTGTTCAGCAACAACAACGATGTTCAGGCCGCGATCGCCAATGGCTCGGGCCCTGCGCTCAAGACGCTCGAGGACAAGCTTGGCGAGGGCAAGCTGGAACATTCAATGCCTTTCATCCAATCGCTGAACAAGCTGATCAAGGATGGGCACGTCGACCCCAGGCGGGCGGCAGCCATCGTGCAGTCGGCCGCGGATCGCCACATGCTGCTGCACATGGCCAGTCCGGCCCCCGGTCCGGCGGCTCTCGTGCCGCCCCCCGCTCCGGGCTGGAAGGAGCGCACCTTTGCCGGCGTCAATCGACGAGCGTAAAACAGGCGATGGCAGCGAGCGACAAAGGGCAAGGCCCGCGTCTTCTCAGGCGCGGCCGCGCGCCGGCGGGCGTTGTGCTGGCCGAGTTCCTGCTGGCGTTGTCCGTTGTGTCCGTGCTGATCAGCATTGCCGCGACCAACTATGAGACCCTCCGGCGCTACATCTTTTCCGAGGACCAGGCTTCGCGCTTAGTGCAGCTGGTCGCCGACGTGCACCAGCTCTGGGACAACGCGCCGGATTATTCAACGGTGTCGCCCCTGGCGCTGTCGCAGTTGAATCTGATCAGAAAGCCCTTGACTTTCGACGGCACGAGCATGCAAGACCAGTGGGGCAATCCGATGCAGGTGATGGGGGGAGGCCGCACCTTCGCGATCAGCATCGGCGGTGCTTTCAACCCCATGCGCCCGGACGAGTGCGCTGCGATCGGCAATCGGCTTGCTCCGATTGCGCAGAACATCAATGTGGGCCAAGCCGCGACACTGGCCACGGGCTTTAGCACTGGCAAGGTCACGGGCGGCCTGCCGTTCAAGGCCAGCGCGAACCTCAATCAGGACAGCCTGATCATCGGTTGCAGCCAGGCGTCCGCCGTGGTCGCGGCCGAGTTCAATTAGGAGCAGACCCGATGAATCTGCCATCCACGAGTTTGGGCCGGGCCCGCGGCTTTGCGCTCAACGAGCTGCTGTTTACCGTCTCCATCATTTCCCTGGTGGCCGCTATGGGCGCCGGCGTGTATTCGGGCCTGCGCGACACCGTCAGCGCCGAAGAGCAGGCGCAGCGCATGGTGGATATGGCCGCGGACGTGCGCCGCTACCTTGGCAAGGCCCAGGGCAGCTACACGGGGCTCACCCCGGCCATGGCCAATGGCCTGGGCCTGATCAAGCCGCCGATGCGCTGGGACGGCACGGCCATTCGTGACCGGTGGGGCAATGTCTTTGATATCTACGGCACAGGGCCGCTCATATTTTCGATGACGGCCGGTGGCGCCACGGCGCCCATGAGTCCTTCGGACTGTGCAGCAATGGCAACCAAATTGGCCAATGCGGCATGGACGGTGAGGGTAGGCGCGGCGGTGACGATCACAAAATCAGGCGCGAACGACGGCACTCTGGCGGGCGGCAGCGCCTACAGGGGGGGCGCCATTCTGACCCAGGCAAATTTGACAGCGGGGTGCGCCGAGGCCAACACCGTTGTGGGCGCGATGTTTTTCGAGAGATGAGAGAAATGAGAACACTGCTCCTTTCCGGCCCGCGCCGCCGCGCGCTGGGCTACGTGCTCAACGAGATGCTGCTGGCGGTTGCCATCTTCGCTGCGGTCACGGCGATCGCAGGCACCTCCTACCAGAGCCTGAAGCGAAGCAGCCAGACCGACGAGGCGTCCTTGAAGTTCGTCGCACTGGCCAACGACATCCGCAAAAGCTATCGGCCGGCTGGCAGCTTCACCACCCTGAGTGCAGGGGGCGTTGGCAACCTGGGAATCGTGCAAAAGCCGTTCTATTTCGACGGCACCAACGTGTTCGATCCGTGGGGTAACGCCTTGCAGTTTGCCGGTTCGGACGCGGCCTTTGCGATCATCCTGGGCGGAAACGGTGTGTGGACTCCTCAGGAGTGCACCGCTTTCGCCACCGCGGTTCAAGACGGGGCGTACGAGGTACGTATCGGCACCACGGTTGCGCTGGGTACCGGTGCCTCGCTGGGCCGCACGACGGGTGGCTCCGCGTACAAGACCTCCGCTTCAGTCTACGACAGCACCGCTCTTCAAACGGGCTGCAGCGGCGGGGGCGTGCCGAACGGGGTGGGCCAGATGGGCGTGTCTTTTGACGGCTGAACCCTATGGAGCTGCAATAGCCCTTCGGGCTG
>JAAPAA010000189.1 GCA_012274165.1 Thiobacillaceae bacterium | reverse complement strand
TCGAGTTCCTTGTACTTCATCAAATACTCCTGGACGCAGGTGATATAGGTAGCGTGGCTCCAGGTTAGCGGGCTGACACTGAGCGGATTGTTATTGTAAGGATGAGTTTGCTCGGCGAGTGTGCCGCTCGGCAGGGCGTGGTCGCAGACCCATTGGAGCAGTTCGAGCGCACGTGGCAGGTCAATCTCATAGACGCTGTCGGTCTTGGGGATCGACTTGAACTTGCCGTCGTGCAGCAGATAGGGGCCGAAGCGGCCATTGTTGGCGACAATCGGCAGGCCGGTGGTCGGGTGATGGCCGACTTCGCGCGGCAGCGACAGAAACTTCAGCGCCAGTTCCAGCGTCGCCTGATCAAGCGGGATTTCCTTGGGCCACGAGGCGCGGCGCGGTTTCGGCGCCTTCTTGTCTTCCGGCATCTCGCCGATTTGTACGTAAGGGCCGAAGCGCCCGGACAGCAGTTTCACATCGAGGCCAGTTGCCGGATCCTGGCCGAGGCTGTTGTCGCCTTCGGCTGTTTCAGCGTGCAGCGGGCGCGTGTAGTCGCATTCCGGGTAGCCGGAACAACCGATGAAGAGGCCGCGCTTGCTCGCCTGCATGAACAGCGGTTTGCTGCACTTGGGGCAGGGCTCTGAAATTGGACAGCCGCGCTCGACGTCCTGCTTGGCCTTCAGTTCGCCATCAAAGCCTTTCCAGAACTCGCCCAGCAACTGCGACCACACGCGGGTGCCGTTGGAGACGTCGTCGAGCTTGTCCTCCAGCTTGGCGGTGAAGTCGTAGTCGATGTATTGCGTGAAATGGCGGGTCAAAAAGCAATTGACCAGGCGGCCGATGTCGGTCGGCTGGAAGCGTTTTTTCTCCAGCACCACGTATTCGCGGTCCTGCAGGGTGGAAATGATGCTGGCGTAGGTGGACGGGCGGCCGATGCCGTGTTCTTCCAGTGACTTGACCAGGCTCGCCTCGGTGTAGCGCGGCGGGGGCTGGGTAAAGTGCTGCTCGCCGTAGAGTTTGTCGACCGGCAGGGTTTCGCCTTCGACCAGCGCGGGCAATTTGGATTCGCCTTCTTCCTCTTCGTCGTCCTGATAAACCGCCAGAAAGCCGGCGAAAGCCAGGGTCTGACCGGTGGCGCGGAAGGTGCCTTCGCCCACCGTGATGTCGGCGGCGACGGTATCGAACTGCGCCGGCGTCATCTGGCAGGCGACAGTGCGCTTCCAGATCAGTTCGTAGAGTTTGGCCTGATCGGCGGTCAGAAACGCCTTCACCGATTCGGGTGTACGCGTCACTGACGTGGGGCGCACCGCTTCGTGCGCTTCCTGCGCGTTCTTGGTTTTTGCCTTGTAGGTGAGTGCGGTCGGCGGCAGGAAATCTTTGTCGAAGTTTGCGCCCACATACTTGCGGATGTCGGTAATGGCTTCCTGCGCCAGATTCACCGAGTCGGTACGCATGTAGGTGATGAGGCCGACCGGGCCTTCGCCGAGATCCATGCCTTCGTACAGTTGCTGTGCGGTGCGCATGACGCGGTCGGTGGTCATGCCGAGCTGGCGCACGCCAGCCTGCTGCAGCGTCGAGGTGGTGAATGGCGCGCCGGGATGACGGGCGCGGCGTTTCTTTTCGATGCGCATGACGCGGGCGTCTTTTGATTCCAGCGTCGCCAGCCATTCCTTGCTGCGGGCCTCGTGTTCGACCGTGAACTGCTCGACTTTCTCGCCCTTGAAATGGCTGAGTTTGGCGCTGAACGGCTGCGCGCCCTTGTGGCTGTCGAGGTGGAGCGTCCAGTATTCGCGCGGGTTGAAGGCTTCGATTTCGAGCTCGCGCTCGACAATCATGCGCAAAGCGGGCGACTGCACACGCCCGGCACTCAAGCCCGGGCTGATCTTGCGCCACAGCAGCGGCGACAGGTTGAAGCCGACCAGATAATCGAGCGCGCGCCGTGCCTGCTGCGCGTCGACCAGGTCGGTCGCGATTTCGCGCGGGTTGCGCACCGCGTCCTGCACCGCCGATTCGGTGATTTCGTAAAAGGCCACGCGCTTCATCGGCGTCTTGACCTTGCGCTCCTTGAGAATTTCGCTGATGTGCCAGGAAATTGCCTCGCCTTCTCTATCCGGGTCGGTTGCCAGCAACACTTCGTCGGCTTTTTTGGCAGCCTTGACAATGGCTTCGACGTGCTTGGCGTTGCGCTCGATGATCTGATATTTCATGCTGAAAGTTTCAGTATCGACCGCGCCGGTTTTCGGCTCAAGGTCACGCACGTGGCCATAGCTGGCGAGGATTTCATAATCCGCGCCGAGGTATTTCTTGAGCGTCTTGGATTTGGAGGGGGATTCGACGATGACGAGTTTGGACATGGCTCTAATGCAGGCGGTCCGGCTCGTGGTTCAGCAACATGTCTTCAAGATGGGTGAAATGCTCGATCAGGCCGCGGCTCCATAGCACGATCAGCGTCATCCAGCGGACATGGTCGGGTTCGATGTCTTCGCCGCCCAGTTCCATCAGCCCGGAAATCACCCATTCGCGCGACTCGGGATCGAGGATCTCGGCGCTGACCAGATACACCAGTTCGGCGCGGCAGGCGTCATTCAGGCGTTCGAGTTCTTCGGGTGCGTAATGGCGGTCATACGCCAGCGCCAGGCGTTCATGGGTGGCGCTGCCGGCAAGATTGGCGTACCAGTCGAGCGCGGCGTTGATGTCGGTTTCTTCAAATCCGGCGGCAAACAGACGCTTTTCCAGCGCGTCACGATCAGGCGTCAGTGCCACCATGCGGAAGCTTTCGTAGAGGTAAACCAGGATATCGAGCATGATCTCAGTGTAATTTTTGGTAACGCCCGCCGGGCAAGGAAGCGATTCGCCCATCCAGTTCAAGCGTCAACAGCTTGGCCGAAAGCGCATCCAGCGTCAACCCGGTTGTTTGTGCCAGACTGTCAAGGGTGGTGGGTGCGCCACCCAGCGCATCCAGCACCGGGTCGACTGGCTGTTCTGGCCATACCGGTGGTGCCAGTCGCTGCGACCAGGCCAGTTCGTCGAGGATGTCCGCGGCGGACTCGACCAGTTTGGCGCCCTGCTTGATCAACGCATGGCAACCGCGTGCCAGCGGCGAATGGATCGAGCCGGGAATGGCGAACACCTCGCGCCCCTGTTCGGTGGCGACCCGCGCGGTGATCAATGAACCGCTGTCTGGCGCGGCTTCCACCACCAACACACCACGGCTCAGGCCGCTGATGAGCCGGTTGCGGCGCGGAAAATGGCCCGGCAAGGGCGGCGTGCCGAGCGCGAACTCGGACACGACCAGCCCGGTTTCGGCCAGTTGATGCGCCAGCGCCTTGTTCCGTGCGGGATAAATGCGGTCGAGTCCGGTGCCGATGATGGCAACGCTCGATCCGGCCCCGGCCAGCCCGCCCCGGTGCGCCGCCGCATCGATGCCGAGCGCGAGTCCGCTGACGATGGTGAAGCCGGCGTCGGACAGGGCGTGGGCGAAGGCTTCGGCGTCACGCAGCCCCTGCGGCGTCGCGTTGCGGCTGCCCACCACGCCGAGACAGGGTTGGCTCAGCAGGCTGCGCCGCCCTTTGCAATAGAGCACCGCAGGCGGATCGGCTATTTCGAGCAGGCTTTTCGGATAATCCTCATCCGCCAAGGTCATCAAGCTGTTGCCGGGCTGGGCCAGCCAGGCCCGGGTGGTTTCAAGCAGTGCGGCGTCGGGTTCGCCCAGTAGCGTGTCGCACTGGGCCTTGGAGAGATGGGCTGACAGCGCAGTGCGTCCGGACGCCAAAACGGCCTCCGGAGAACCGAAGGCCGTTAACAGGCGGATCAGGCTGGTGTTGCCGACCCCGGGGGCGAGCGCCAGGCGAAGCCAGGAATCAAGCACAGCGCAGCCAGGAATCAAGCACAGCGCAGCCTATCGAGGGGGCTCAGGGCGTTTGCACCCGATCGAGCAGATACACTGGGCCATTGGACTGCATGATGAGCCCATAGGACACCCGCTCATACACGCGAAACACCATCACCAGCCCGCTCTGGGCGTCAGGCAGTTTGACGTCGTTTTCGCTGTTGGCGCTGAGGCAGGTTTTGCGGAAGCTGTTGTTCACTTCGGCAACCTGGTCATAGGTGACTTTGCCGTTTTCCTTCAGGCAGCGCACATCGCTGTTCAGCCAGGCACCGCCGTCAGGCGCACCCTTGCCATCAGCCACCCAGGCCACTGCGTTGTTTTCATCGCGGCTTAAGGGTACCGCTTTCCCTTCGCGGTACACGGCCAGAACATGGCCGGCCTCCAGGCCATCCTTGCTGCCACGGTCGATGACCACGGTCTGAAGTTGGCCGCTGTCCGACATGCCGCCATAGGCCGAGATGATGCGGCCACTGATCCTGTTTTCAGGCGCATGCGGAATGTATTCAAAAGCTGAACTGTCATCCGCCGGCACCAGTTTGTCCTTGGGCAGGATTTCCTGTGCCGACTGGGTGATGCGGATTTTTTGCGGGGCGCCTTCAACCAGGGTGCGCGCGTCGCCCAGATATTCGACTTCATACCCCAGCACTTCGCCGGTTGCCGGATCCTTCAGGGCTTTGCCGGGACGCAGCACGTTCCAGCGGGTCACGCCCGGCTTGCCGCCAGTCGCATAGACTTCGTCGCCGGTACCCAACACCACACGTTCGGCGTTGGTGCCCAGAATGAACGGCGCATTATCCAGGGCGCCCGCTGGCACAACGCGCGGTTGTGACAGGAAGGGATAAATCACCCGGCTCGGAATGGCCGGAATCGCCTCGCTGCCAAGCTCGGTCATGCGTGCGCCCGGCGACAGCTTGACTGTCCGCATGTCGCCTTTGTCGTTCTTGACCAGCGACAGCCGTGGCTCCTTGCCGCTTTTGTCGAGCACCACCAGATCGCCCGGATAAATCCAGTGCGGATTCTTGATCTCTTCACGGTTCATGTTCCAGATCTGCGGCCAGCGCCATGGATCCTTCAGAAACTTCCCGGAAATGTCCCACAGGGTATCGCCTTTAACCACGACGTATTTGTCGGGGGCGTTGTCCTGCAGTTTGAGCGTATCGGCCAGCACGGGCGTGGCCAGTAACAGGGCAAGAGAAATAACAAGTTGACGCACGGGAACCCCCTCCATTTAGACTTTGTCTAGATTCGAGTTGAAAATAGCTGCGTAGAAAATATACTGTGCGCCTAGCTTACGGCTATCCCCCACCTTATCTTTAGGGCTGCTCATCACGAACATGCAGATTTTGCATCAAAGTGTGCGCCCAGCCCATTCATTCGTAAAGCTTTTTATGGCCAGACTCGACATTTTGCATTATCCCGATGCGCGCTTGCATACCATTGCCAAACCGGTGGCAGCGGTGGATGCCCGTATCCGGCAACTCGTCGACGACATGGCGGAAACCATGTACGCCGCGCCCGGCATCGGGCTGGCTGCTACGCAGGTCAACGTCCATGAACGGGTGGTCGTGATCGACATTTCCGAAACCCACGACGACCTGCTCGTGTTGATCAATCCCGAAATTATTGCACGCGCCGGCACTGAGGAAAGCGAAGAAGGCTGCCTGTCGGTGCCCGGCATTTATGACAGGATCACGCGTGCCGAGCGGGTCAGCGTGCGTGCGCTGGATCGCAACGGTAAATCTTTCGAACTGGCAGCAGACGGCTTGCTGGCGGTGTGCATCCAGCACGAAATGGATCATTTGATCGGCAAGGTATTCGTGGATTACCTGTCCGGACTCAAACGCACCCGCATCAAGGCCAAGCTGCTGAAGCAGGCGCGCGAGCATCGGCCCGATGCCGCGCCGCGCCGCGCATCGCTCTGAGTTCGGCCGCCCCCGTGCGCATTATTTTTGCCGGTACCCCGCCGTTTGCCGCAGCAGCCCTCAACGCCCTGGCGGATGTCGGGCATGACATTGTCCTGGTGCTGACACAGCCCGATCGTCCGGCCGGACGCGGCATGAAACTGACCCCCAGCGCGGTCAAGCAGGCCGCGCTGGGGCGCGGGCTGCCGGTCTACCAGCCGCCCAGCCTCAAAGCAGAGGAAGCCCAGGCCGAACTACGTGCAGCGGACGCCGACGTCATGGTGGTTGCCGCATATGGCCTGATCCTGCCGCAAGCCGTGCTCGACCTGCCGCGGTTTGGCTGTCTCAATATTCACGCCTCGTTGCTGCCGCGCTGGCGCGGCGCAGCGCCGATCCAGCGTGCGATTCTGGCTAACGACACGGAAACCGGCATCACCATCATGCAAATGGACGCCGGGCTCGATACCGGATCAATGCTGTCGAAAGGCACGTTGCCGATTCGGGACGAGGACACCGCAGCCAGCCTGCACGATGCGCTGGCCATCGCAGGGGCGGCCGCCATCGTGGCGGCATTGGCGAATTACGCCTCGCTGGTGCCGGTGGCGCAGGACGATACGCTCGCCACCTACGCCGCCAAACTCACTAAAGAAGAGGCGCAACTCGACTGGCGTCAGTCTGCCGATACGCTCGCACGCGCGGTGCGCGCCTACTGCCCGGTGCCGGGCGCGTGGACGCTGCTGGACGGCGCGCCGCTAAAAATCTGGTCGGCACAGGCCGTGGCGGGTGCCGGCGTGCCGGGCGAAGTGCTGCGTGCCGACGCCGACCAGCTGATTGTGGCGTGCGGAGAGGGTGCGCTGGCCCTCGGAGAACTGCAGCCCGCTGGCAGCAGGCGGATGGCGGCGGCGGCGTTTCTTGCCGGTCGCGCATTCGCAGCAGGCACCCGTTTGGGCCAGTGAGGTGTGGGCGTTTGCGTGCGCCCCTGTATCATCTGCTGCTTCTCGACGTGGCTGCTATTTCATGAATCGACCCACCTTTCACACCCTCACCCACGATGCGTAATTTGCAAAAACTAGCCGCTGGCATCCTGGAAGAAGTCCTGGATGGCGCAGCCTTGCATCAGGTGTTGCCGCATAGTCTGCAGCAGTTGCAAACGCCCGGCGAACGCGGCGCGCTGCAGGATATTGTGTATGGCAGCCTGCGTCAGCTGGGGCGTCTTGATTGCTGGCTGGCAGCGCTGCTGGAGCGCCCGCTGACCGATCCGCAGCTGGGTTGGTTGTTGCGGGTGGCGATCTATCAGCTGGCTTACACCCGCGCCCCTGCGCACGCGGTGGTGCATAACGCCGTGACCGCAGCGGGCGAGGGCTGGCGGCGCGGACTGGCCAATGCGGTGTTGCGTAATTTCCAGCGCCGGCGCGCCGAACTGGACAAGCTGGCGGAAGACCAGCCGTCGGCGCGCTGGTCGCACCCTGACTGGTGGATCGCCAAGCTGCAAGCCGAGCATCCGGCACACTGGCAGAGCATTCTCGAAGCCGGCTTGTTGCACCCGCCGTTCACACTGCGCGTCAATGCGCGCCACGGCGATGTGGCGAGTTATTTGCAGCGTTTGAGCGAGGCCGACCACCCGGCGCGGCAAACCGGTGAAAACGCCGTCACCCTCGACAAGGCGATATCGGTGCATAGCCTGCCCGGATTTGACGAAGGTCAGGTGTCGGTGCAGGACGCCGGTGCGCAGTGGGCGGCGCGCCTGCTCGATGCGCAGCCCGGCGAGCGGGTACTGGATGCCTGTGCCGCGCCGGGCGGCAAGACCGGCCATATTCTGGAGCGCGCCGATGTGGAATTAACTGCACTCGACGTGGACGCCGCCCGGCTGGCCCGGGTGCAGGAAAACCTCGACCGGCTGCGTCTCAGTGCCCAGCTGGTGGTGGGCGATGCGGCTAACCCCGATACCTGGTGGGATGGTCAGCCGTTTGACCGCATTCTGGCCGACGTGCCATGCAGCGCGTCCGGCGTGGTGCGCCGCAATCCCGACATCAAATGGTTGCGCCGTCCCGACGATATTGCCCAGTTTGCAACCCAGCAGGCGCTGATGCTGGAAGCCTTGTGGCGATTGCTGGCACCGGGTGGTACATTGCTTTACGCCACCTGCTCAGTGTTCAACGAAGAAAACGACGGGCAAGTGCAGGCGTTTTTGGCGCGCCATCCCGGGGATGCCGCGCGCCGCCCCCTTCCCGAACCTTTGTCTGATGGGTCGCTGTTGCCTGATGCGGAACATGATGGTTTCTTTTACGCACTGTTGCAGAAAACCTGACGCCGTCTGGCGCAGGCTGGCCTGGTACTGGTTGGCCGGGTTGCTGCTGGCCGGCTGGCTGGTTACCGCATCGAGTGCGATAGCCGCTGACAAAAGTGCAGTCAAGAAGGCGGTCATTCGCGCCACGCCGCAAGGCTATGTGCTGGATGCAGACGTCGATATCGTACTTAACCCCACGCTGGAAGATGCGCTGAGCAAAGGCATCAATCTGTATTTTGTGCTCGAGCTGGAACTGACCCGGCCCGGCAGCTGGTACTGGTTTGACGAAGACATCGCTGAACCCGTGCGCAAGATGCGGATTTTTTATCATCTGCTGCTGCGACGCTACGTGGTTGAATCCGGTTACGTCACCCGTACCGCCGAAACCCTGAATGAGGCGCTGGCCTTGCTGGGGCGGGTCAACGACTGGCAGGTGCTGGAGCGCGGCGCGTTGAAAACCGGGCGGCGCTACGATGCGCGCGTGCGCGTCCGTCTGGATACCACCCAACTGCCCAAGCCCCTGACCATTGGCGGGGTGGCCAGCGATCAATGGGAGTTGACGACGCCCTGGCACAAGTGGTCGTTTGACGCCCCCGCTGCCCCTGTCATTCCGCCGCCGCCTTGATGCGCAGGTTGATCGCCGCCGCCCTGGTCGTGGCCATCGTGCTGCTGGCATTGCTGTTTTATGCCGGCGGCGACAGCATCATGTTTTCTGACAACCTGTCGCTGCTGTTCATCGGCGGCGGAGTGCTGGGCGCCATCCTGCTGGTGCTGCTGGGCTGGCGGCTGTGGTGGTTGCAGAAGCGCATCCGCCGGGGCGTGTTCGGCGCCAAGCTCACGCTGAAACTGCTCCTCATGTTCAGTGCCGTCGCCATGTTGCCGGGCCTGGTGGTGTATGGCGCCTCGGTGTTTTTCCTCAATCGTTCCATCGAAACCTGGTTTGATGTGCGGGTCGACAATGCGCTGGCTTCCGGGGTCAAGCTCGGCCAGGTCGCGCTCGACGACCTGCTGAGTGAACTGAATAGCAAGGCGCAGCGCATGGCCTTGTCGCTGTCGGACGAAGGCATCGGAACGATCATCACCAGCCTGTCAACGCTGCGCGAACAAAGTTCGGTACAGGAACTGACGCTGTTCAACGAACGCGGCCGCGTCATTGCGCACGTCAGCGGCGAACGCGGTACCCTGCTGCCCGTTTTGCCCGAGCGCAGCGTGCTGTGGCAGGTTCGTCAGCAGCAACCCTACAGCCGCATCGAGGACATTCCCGAGCGCGGCCTCATCATGCGCGTCATCGTGCCGGTGTACACCAGCGAGCTGACCGGTGAAACCCGCGTGCTGCAACTGGTGCAGCCGGTGCCCGCCGGCCTCGAGCACGACGCACAGGCGGTGCGGCTGGCGTACCAGGAATACCAGCAGATCGCGGTCTCGCGGCAAGGCCTGAAGCGCATTTATGGCGTCGCGCTGACCCTGACCCTGATGCTGGCGCTGTTGATGACTTTCGTCATTGCCTATCTGCTGTCGGATCGCCTGGGCGCACCGTTGCGCACGCTGGCACGCGGCACCCGTGCGGTAGCCAAGGGCGATTTTTCGCAGATGCAGCCGATCTCCAGCCGCGACGAGCTGGGAGTGCTGATCGACTCGTTCAACCGCATGACGCGACAACTGTCGGATGCGCGCGAACAGGCCGCGCTCAACCATCAGGCAACCGGACAAGCCAAGGCCTTTCTGGAACGGGTGCTGGCGAATTTGTCCTCCGGCGTGGTGGTGCTGGACGAAAGCCTGAATGTCCTGGCGGTCAACAGCGCGGCTGCGCTGATTCTGGGCGTGGAACCTTCCACGCTGCAGACGCAGAACCTGGCCGCGCCGCAGCAGGCCGACGACGCGCTGCGCGATTTCAGCACGCGGGTGGCCGAGCGCCTGGCCCGTCACGAAGAAGAATGGCAGGAACAGATCGAATACAACGCCAGCGAGGGCAGACAAACTTTGCTGGTGCGTGGCACCCATCTGCCGCCGGGGATGGAGCGCGGCTATGTGCTGGTGTTCGACGATGTCACCAAGCTGATCAACGCCGAACGCAACGCCGCGTGGAGCGAAGTGGCGCGCCGGCTGGCGCACGAAATCAAAAACCCGCTCACTCCGATCCAGCTGTCGGCCGAACGCATCGCGCGCAAGCTTGGCGGCAAACTGGACGCGCCGGACACCGAATTCCTCGCCCGCGCCACGCAAACCATCGTCAATCAGGTCGCGGCGATGAAAAACATGGTGGACGCGTTTGCCGGCTATGCGCGAATGCCGCGCGCCAAGCTCGAAGCGCTTGACCTGAATGCGCTGGTGTACGAAGTGCTGGCGCTGTACGACACCAAGGCGCTGGGTTTGGAGCTGCATCTCGACACGGATTTGCCGCGCATTGCGGGGGACTCCACATTATTGCGTCAGGTGATACATAATCTGTTGCAAAATGCGCAGGATGCGCTGAGCGATCACGCGTCCCCCCATGTTGAGGTCAGCACCCGTCTCAATACCCATATGGTTAATTTGACCGTTACGGACAATGGGGCCGGTTTTCCGGAGCACCTGATGGCGCGGTTGTTTGAGCCCTATGCAACCACCAAATCAAAAGGAACGGGGCTGGGACTGGCCATCGTTAAAAAAATAGTGGAAGAACACCAGGGCAAAATTCAAATAGAAAATCTCAAATCAGGTGGCGCGTCGATACGCGTGTCGCTGCCTGTGTTTGTAGAGGACGGAGAAAGCACGTGAGCGGGCATATCCTGATCGTTGATGACGAAGTAGGGATTCGTGAATTGTTGTCGGAAATCCTCACGGATGAGGGCTATGACGTGCATCTGGCGGAAAACGCCGAAGAGGCGCGGGCGTTCCGCGCGCAACGCCGGCCGGATCTGGTGCTGCTCGATATCTGGATGCCCGATACCGACGGCGTCACCCTGCTGAAGGAATGGGCGAGCAACGGCCAGCTCACCATGCCGGTGGTGATGATGTCGGGCCACGGCACCATCGATACCGCCGTCGAGGCCACCAAACTCGGCGCCACCGATTTTCTGGAAAAGCCGGTTGCGCTGGCCAAGCTGATCGACAGCGTCAACAAGGCCATCAAACGCGGGGTGACGCCCCCCCGGCGCGCACCTGGCATGGACCTGACCGCGCTCGGTCGCAGCCCCATGATCCTCGAACTTAAAAAGCGTCTCACGCAAATTGGCGGCAATACCGCACCGGTTTTGTTGTCGGGCGAACACGGCAGCGGCTTTGAAATCTGCGCGCATTTTCTGCATCAGCCCGCCAGCCCGTGGATCGAGATCAAGGATCGCGCGCGGCTGCTGTCCGACCCCTTGAGTTTTGCCAGCACGCTGGGCAACGGCACGCTTTATTTGTCCGACGTCAGCGAACTGGCGCGTCTGGAGCAAAAAGGCCTGGGGCTGCTGCTCGACCGGATCGAAGGCAGCGGCGCACGACTGGTGTGCTCCAGCAGCCGCAGTCTGGACACCATGGTGGCAACCGGAGAATTCGACAGCCGCCTGTTTTACCGGTTATCCAGCCTCGTCATTCAAGTGCCGGCGCTACGCGAGCATCGGGAAGACGTCCCCGATATTGCCAACTTCATGCTGACGCAACTGGTGGAGTCGGGCGTTTGCCCCCTGCGGCGGCTGGCTACGCCCGCGCTGAATCAACTGCGACATTTTGACTGGCCCGGCAATCTGCCGCAGCTCAGCAATGTGGTGCGCACGCTGGCGGTCACCGCGCTGTCGAACGAAATCGACGCCACCGACGTCAACCGGGTGCTCACGCCAATGAAGCAATTGGCACCTGCCGTTGCGCATGGCATCCCGCTGGATACGCCGCTGCGCGAAGCGCGCGATGCCTTCGAGCGGATGTATTTCGAGTATCTGATCCAGAAAGAGGGCGGCAGCATGACACGCGTGGCCGACCGTGCGGGGCTGGAACGCACCCACCTCTACCGCAAGCTCAAGCAACTCAATATCCGGCATGGGCGCCGCCTGGACGAAAACCTGTAAGTTCAGAACCAGCGCATGAAAATCATCATCCTCGGCGCAGGCCAGGTGGGCGCCAATCTGGCCGCAAGCCTGATCGCCGAAAACAACGACATCACCATCGTCGACCTCAACAGCGAGCGCCTGTCCTTGCTGCAGGACCGGTTTGATCTGCGTACCGTGCGCGGCCATGCTGCACACCCGTCCGTGCTGCAGCAGGCGGGTGCCGAAGACGCCGACATGCTGGTGGCGGTAACGCAAAGCGATGAAACCAATCTGGTAGCGTGCCGCATCGCCTCCACCCTGTTCAATGTGCCGACGCGCATTGCACGGATACGCTCGGCTGACTTTCTCGGGCTCGACGCCGGCTATCTGGCCGAACAGTTCGGCGTCAACGATGTCATCAGCCCGGAACAGGAGGTGACCAATACGCTGCGGCGCTTGATCGAACACCCCGAAGCCCTGCAGGTGCTCGACTTCGCCGACGGCAAGGTGCGTTTGGTTGCCGTGCGCGCCTATCACGGCGGCCCGCTGGTGGGGCACGAGTTGCAGGATATCAAGCGCCACATGCCGAATCTGGAGTGCCGCATTCCGGCGATTTACCGGCGCGACCGCGGCATTGTGCCCAAAGGCATCACCGTGATCGAGCCGGGCGACGAGGTGTTTTTCCTGGCGCGCAAAAACGATATTCCGCTGGTATTGCGCGAGCTGCGCCACATGGAACGTCCGGTCAGAAAAGTCATGATCGCCGGCGGCGGCAATATCGGGCGGCGTCTGGCGGCACAGATCGAACACGACTACGACGTCAAGATCATCGACCACAACAAGGTCACCAGCAATTTGCTGGCCGAACAGCTTCATCAAAGCCTGGTATTGCAGGGCGACGCCACCGACGAGGAATTGCTGGAGCAGGAGAACATCGCCGCGATGGACGTGTTCTGCGCGCTGACCAACGATGACGAAGACAACATCATGTCCGCGTTGCTGGCCAAACGCATGGGCGCCCATCGCGTGATCGCCTTGATTAACCGGTCGGCCTATGTCGATCTGGTGCAGGGCGGTGAGATCGACGTCGCCATCTCACCGGCGCAGGCCACGGTCGGCCCCTTGTTGTCCAAAATCCGCCGCGGCGACATGGTGGCAGTGCACTCCCTGCGGCGCGGCGCCGCCGAAGTGCTGGAAGTCGCTGTGCACGGCGACGCCAAAACCTCCCGAGTGGTGGGCAAGCGCATCGAGGACATCGGCCTGCCCGAAGGCGCCACCATTGCCGCGGTCATCCGCAAGGGCGATGTCATCATCGCCCACCACGACACCCTGATCGAGGCGGAGGATCACCTGATTCTGTTCGCGCTCAACAAGCGCACCATTCCCAAGGTGGAAAAACTGCTGCAGGTCGGCTTCGGTTTTCTCTGAATCATGCGTCGCGTGCTTCCCATCCTGCATGTGCTGGGCCTGGTGATCCTGATTTTTTCTTTCACCCTGCTGCTGCCGCTGGCGGTCGCCTTCACCTGGCGCGACGCGGCGCTGTATGCGTATGACGAAGCGTTTCTGATCACCTTCTTTGCGGGTCTGCTGACCTGGCTGTTCACGCGTCACAACCGGCGTGAACTGCAGACCCGCGACGGATTTTTGCTGGTGGTGCTGGTGTGGGCCGTCCTGCCTGCCTTTGCCGCCTTGCCCCTGCTGAGTTACCTCCCGGGACTGAGCTTTACCGACGCGTATTTTGAAACCGCGTCCGGGCTGTCCACCACCGGCGCGACCGTACTGGCTGGACTGGATGCCTTGCCGCCTTCCATCAATTTATGGCGGCATTTTCTCAACTGGCTGGGCGGCATGGGCATCATCGTGCTGGCGGTGGCTATTCTTCCCATGCTTGGCATCGGCGGCCGGCAACTGTTCAAGGCCGAAACGCCTGGTCCGATGAAGGACTCGAAGCTGACGCCCCGCATCGCCGACACCGCCAAATCGCTGTGGCTGGTGTATGCGGGCATTACCCTGGCCTGCATCCTGTCGCTCAGGGTTGCGGGAATGAGCTGGTTCGACGCCGTCTGTCACGCTTTTGCCGCCATGGGGCTGGGCGGGTTTTCCACCCATGATGCCAGTGTCGGTTATTTCAACTCGCCGGCGATCGAAGCCGTCCTGATCGTATTCATGCTGCTTGCAGCGATGAATTTTGCCACCCACTTTCTGGCCTACCGCAGCCGCAGCCTGCAAGCCTACCGGGGCGATCCGGAAGTCCTGCCGATGCTGATGCTGGTCGTGGTCAGTTGCATCGGATCCGCGCTCTACCTCTGGCATGCGGGCACCTATGCCAGCTACTGGACAGCCTTGCGTTTCGTAAGCTTCAACCTGGTGTCACTGGCAACAGACTGCGGCTTTGCCAACACTGATTTCAACCAGTGGCCGATTTTCGTGCCCTTGTGGATGCTGTTCCTCAGCTGCGTGACAGTCAGTTCCGGATCGACCGGCGGCGGCATCAAAATGATCCGCAGCCTGGTGATGTTCAAGCAAAGCCAGCGCGAGCTGCAACGGCAAATCCATCCGGCCGCCGTCTTGCCGATCAAGCTGGGCGGCATGCCGATATCCAACCAGGTGGTGTTTGCGGTGCAGGTGTTTGTGATGCTGTATGTCGCCAGCATTGTTGCAATGACCTTGATCCTGGTGGCGAGCGGGCTGGATTTTCTGACTGCTTTCTCGGCTATCATCGCTTGCATCAACAATGCAGGACCCGGCCTGAACCAGGTGGGGCCGGCCACCAACTTCAGTGGGCTGACCGATTTCCAGACCTGGGTCTGTACCTTCGCCATGCTGCTAGGGCGGCTGGAACTGATGACCTTGTTCGTATTATTTACCCGGACTTTCTGGCGTGCCTGATCCCTTAGATAACTTTCTCTCGATGCTTGCCCGCGGACGCGACAACGCGCTGCTGCGATTCTCTCTCGGCAACGAATACCTCAAGCATGGCGACGCTGCCCACGCCGCCGAACATCTGCGCCGTGCGGTCGAGCACGATCCGAAATACTCCGCCGCCTGGAAGCTGCTGGGAAAGGCGCTCACCGATATCGAAGCCTGGAATGAGGCGCTCGCCGCCTACCAGCAGGGCATTGCCGTGGCCGAGGCGCGTGGTGACAAGCAGGCGGCGAAGGAAATGAGTGTGTTCGCCAAACGAATTGAAAAGCAGCTTGGGTTAAAATCTCCCGATTGAATAGTGAAGGAGCAGAAGATGTCCCGCATGGTGAAATGTGTGAAATTGGGTCGCGAAGCCGAAGGTCTGGCGTTTCAGCCGGTGCCGGGTGATCTCGGCAAGAAAATTTTCGAGAACGTATCGAAGGAAGCGTGGAGCGGCTGGCAGCGCCAGCAAACCATGCTGATCAACGAAAATCGTCTCAACCTGGCTGATCCCAGTGCGCGCAGCTATTTGATGGAGCAGATGGAGCGCCATTTCTTTGGCGACGGCAAGGCGGATTCCGCCAATGGCTACGTGCCGCCCAGCAAGTGAATCTTGTTGCTGCGCAATAAAAAAGGGCTCCTGCAGGAGCCCTTTTTTCGTCCGGCTGAAAGTTACAGCACTTCTTTTTCGATCTCTTCCAGCGTGGTGTGGCGCACGTCCTTGCCCTTGACCATGTAGACCACGTATTCCGACATGTTCTTGGCGTGGTCGCCCATGCGCTCGATCGCCTTGGTGATGAACAGAATGTCGATGAACACCGAAATGGTGCGCGGGTCTTCCATCATGAAGGTGATGAGGTGGCGCAGGTTCAGCCTGAATTCCTCATCCACCGCCTGATCCTGGCGCGCAATTTCCACTGCCTTGGTCGCGTCCAGCCGGGCAAAGCTGTCGAGCGCCTTGCGCAGCATGTCGAGCACCAGGTCGGCCATGTATTTCACTTCGCGGAAGCGCGGCAGGCTCATGCGTTCGGACTGGTGAATGAGCTTGGCCATGCGCGCGATTTTGGCCGCCTCGTCGCCGATGCGTTCCAGGTCGGTGATGGTTTTCACGATCATCATCACCATGCGCAGATCCGATGCGGTGGGCTGACGGCGCGCGATGATGTGGGTGCAGTCTTCGTCGATGGCCACCTCCAGCGCGTTGACGTTGTGGTCGTTGGCGTCCACCAGCGTAGCCAATTCCATGTTGCCCGAGATGAGCGCCTCGACTGCATTGGTGATTTGCTCTTCGACCAGACCGCCCATTTTCAGCACGCTGGCGCGCACGGCTTCCAGCTCGGCGTCAAACTGCTTGTAGGTGTGTTCTGACAGCATCATGTTTGCTTCTCCAGTAATCCGTCTCGGATTATATGTTTCGTATTGTGACGAATGTATGAACGGTCGATTTTACCGGGTACTAAAGGGCAGGGCGTAGCGAATGCCGTCGATTTCAAGGTATAGCATCCAGTCGCGCTGTCCGCTGACACACACTGGCAAGGTGATGCGCGCCGTAAATTCGCCGGGCGCGCCGGGATGCAGATCGTAGCGGTTGAATCCCATGTCCATTCTGAGCATCTGGAACTCCGCGCTTATTTTTTGAACGTTCGCTGCCGTGACACTGAGCCCGAACGCTTCCAGCGCGACCGGTCGCGTCAGAAAGCGCACGCTGACGGGTGCACCGTGGTGAATGAAGGTGCAGCCAGCGAGCGGATCAGCACAGGGCACCGCGATGGACCCGGCCGGACGCTTGAGCCAATAGCCCGCAACCGCCACCGCCACCAGTGCGGCCACCAGCAGCAGCGGCAACAGTATCCGCCTCATGTCCAGGCGCCTCGCAAGAGCGCGATGCCGTGCGCGCCATGCGACTGCGCGCACGCCACATCGGCGCGTTCCAGGCCGCCGAGGCCATAAACCGGAAGCGCGCTGGCGGCTGCAAGCGCGGCAAACGTCTCCCAGCCCAGGGTGGCCGCACCCGGATGGGTGAGGGTGGGCAGCACCGGGGACAGCAGGGCAAAGTCAGCGCCGAGGGCGCCGGCGTGTGCGAGTTCAGCGGCATCGTGGCACGACACCCCCACCAGAAAAGAATTAGGCTTGGCGCAGTCGGGACGCGCGGTCAGTTGGGCGGCGGCAGATGAATCGAGATGCACCCCGTCTGCCTCCGCCGTGCGCGCCAGTTCCAGGCTGCCGTTGACCAGCACGCGGGCGCCATGGCGGCGCGCGCGGCGCACGGTTTCGCGGGCGAGTGCCAGACGCGCATCTTCCGGCAGCGTCTTGTCGCGCAGCTGGATCAGCCGCAGCCCGTTGTGCAAGGCGACATCGAGCCGCGCCAGAAAAGTGTCGACGCCGAGTGATTCGGCATGCGAAATCCCCAGCAGCGGCGGCAGCGACAGCGCTTTCAGGACCGGCAAATTGGCCGGCAGCAGCGGGCTGACTTCAACGGCGTCGGGCTGCTGCCAGGAAAAGACCTGTCCCTCATGCGGGTGCGGCTCGCCCTGCCAGTCGAACACGCGAAAAAAATTCAGCCGCACGGTGGCGTGGGGATACTCGAACACCCGGGTGATCCAGCGACAGGATGGGTTGACGACGATCCCCAGTTCTTCT
>JAAPAA010000188.1 GCA_012274165.1 Thiobacillaceae bacterium | reverse complement strand
GTGCTGGAGATGGACGAAAGCTTTGACCGCGCCTGGCGCCGTGTCGGCCTGTCGCTGGATCGGATCGGTTTTGCGGTGGAAGATCGCGATCGTTCCAAAGGCGTGTATTTCGTGCGGTATATCGACCCGGAAATCGACAACGCAAGCAAGAAGGACGAAGGCTTGCTGAGCAGCCTGGCTTTCTGGAACAGCAAGAAATCCCAGACCTCGCCGCAGGTACAAATTGTGGTGAGCGAGGCTGGCGAGAAAAGCCGGGTTACGGTCGCAGCGGCTGAGGGCAAAACGATCGATGCCGATACGCAGAATCGTATTATCAAGCTGCTGTACACGGACCTGAAGTGACGCAGAGACCGGCGTGATGCGGTTCGACAGCCTCGGCAGCGGTAGCGAAGGCAACGGCCTGGTGGTCGAGGCCGGCTCCACCCGGGTGCTGATGGATTGCGGATTTGGCCTGGCCGACAGCATTGCGCGATTGGCCCGGCTGAATCTGGCGGTGTCTGATCTGGCTGGCATCGTGGTGACCCACGAGCATGGCGACCATATCGGCGGCGTCGGGCGGCTGGCGCGCAAGCACAAGTTGTCCGTGTGGTTGACCGCCGGCACGCTGGCGATGGCGCAGGATCTCGACGACGTGGACGTGCAGATCATCGACAGCCATGCAGCGTTTGCCGTCGACGAGTTGGAAATTCAGCCGTATCCGGTGCCGCATGACGCGCGCGAGCCGGTGCAGTTCGTGTTTGGTGACGGCCAGCGCAGGCTCGGCGTGCTGACCGATGTGGGCTGCAGCACGCCTCACATCGAGGCGACGTTAAGCGGCGTGGATGCGCTCGTGCTGGAATGCAATCACGACGCGACGATGCTGGAAAATGGCCCCTATCCCGCCGGACTCAAGCGTCGGGTGGGCGGGCGCTTCGGCCATCTGGAAAACGCGCAGTCAGCCGCTTTGCTGAATAAGCTGTGCCACGACAAACTGCAATGCGTGATGGCGGCGCACGTTTCACGCACGAACAACACGGACGTTCTGGCGCGACGCGCGCTGGCCCAGGTGCTGAACTGCGCGGACGATGAGGTGCGCGTGGCCTGCCAAACGGCAGGTTTTGACTGGATCTGTATTTAAAACAGCCTCTGTATTTAACAGGATGGACTTTGACCACTTTTGCTGAACTGGGGCTCGCGCCCAACATCCTGCGTGCCCTCGACGATATGGGCTACGCCACGCCAACGCCGATTCAGGAGCAGGTGATCCCGCTTGCGCTGCAAGGCGGCGACATTCTCGGCGCGGCGCAAACGGGCACCGGCAAAACGGCTGCCTTTGCGCTGCCGTTGCTGCAGCGCCTGCTGCCGTTTGCCAATACCGGCACCTCGCCCGCCAAACACCCGATCCGCGCGCTGATTCTGACCCCTACGCGTGAGCTCGCGATTCAGGTCGAAGAGAGCGTCAAGGCGTATTGCAAGCATATTCCGCTGCGGTCGCTGGTGGTGTATGGCGGGGTAAGCATCAACACGCAGATCCCCATCCTCAAAACCGGCGTCGAGATTCTGGTTGCCACGCCCGGCCGCTTGCTCGATCACGTGCAGAACAAGACGCTGATGCTGAACCAGGTGAACACCCTGGTGCTCGATGAGGCCGACCGCATGCTCGACATGGGCTTCATGCCCGACTTGAAGCGCATCGTTGCGCTGTTGCCGGCGCAACGCGTGAACATGATGTTCTCGGCCACTTTTCCGGAAGAAATCCGCAAGCTCGCCGACAGCATCCTCAACAACCCGACTTTTATCGAAGTGGCGCGCAACGCCACTGCGGTAACCGTTACCCAGGTGATGCATCCGGTGCACCACGAGCGCAAGCGGCAGTTGCTGGCGCATCTGATCAAGACACGCGATCTCAAACAGGTCTTGGTGTTCACAGGCACCAAGCTGGGCTGCAATCGCCTGGCCAATGAACTCAACAAGATCGGCCTGCACGCGGATGCCATTCATGGCGACAAAACCCAGCAGGAACGCATCAAGGCGCTCGACGCGTTCAAAGCGGGCACGCTGCGCGTGCTGGTCGCCACCGACGTCGCTGCGCGCGGGATCGACATCGAAGCGCTGCCGTTTGTGGTGAATTACGATCTGCCGCACAACGCCGAGGATTATGTCCACCGCATCGGCCGTACCGGCCGCGCGGGCGCCAGTGGCGAGGCGATCTCGCTGGTGAGCGAGTCCGAAACGCGCTATCTGAAAGACATCGAAAAGCTGATTGGCACGCCCCTTGAGGCAACGATCGTCCCGGGTTTCGAGCCGGGCGCGGCCGATGTGCCCGCCTATCAGTCCCGCCCGCCGCGGCCAGAGCGTCCGGCCGAACGTACTGGCGAGCGCGCGGCCGAGCGTCCAGTTGTCGAGCGCCCAGTGGTTGAACTTCTGCCCGAACGCAGCGCTCCGCGCAGCCAAGCCGTTGCGTCGCGCGATGCGCTATTCGATGCACCCTATGTGCCGAGTGCGGTAACGGGCAGTGCCTCGGCTGCACCCGCAGTGAATCGCCAGCCCTCCAAAAAGCCCGTGGCAGCCCTGTTCCGTAGCCCGGTCAAATCCGAACCCACTGGGCAATGAGGGGCGGGTAATGAGCGGGGAAATCATCCTGCTGCTTGTCTTTGGCGGAGTGGGTTGGTATTGGTATGCCGGCCTCAACACGCGCGAACAGGCTGTCGCTGTTGGTCGCCGTGCCTGCAACGATGGCAAGCTGCAGTTTCTAGACGACAGCGTGGCCTTGAGCCGCATCCGTTTTGGCCGCAACAGCAACGGCCAGTTGCTATTGCTGCGCGACTATCGCTTCGAGTTTTCCGACACCGGCAACAACCGCCGCCCTGGTGTGGTACGCATGCTGGGCGACCGCGTTGAATGGGTCAGCCTGGATGGGGAGTGGCAGCCGGGGAAAAGTGCCAGTGTCACCCGGTTGCCCGACTGATTTGACCTCTCGCATTACTGCCGCTCAACCTCCAGCACCGCCAGACTAATCTGCTTGCCAAGCGCAGCATCGAAGCCGTTCCATTGCTGATAGGCGGCAAGTTTCCTGGCCACATCCGGTTTCATTTCGAAGTCGCTTTTGCCGGCGTTGTACTCGACCTTTACCGCATCGAACGGAGTCTGGAAATAATCGCGCTGGGCTTTCATGATGGCGGGGCTGCCGGGTTTGCCGTGTCCTGGCACCACGACCTTGACCGGCAGCGTGAGCACGCGGTCGATAGCCTTGATACAGCCGCTGAAGGTGCCATCGTCCATGCGCGCGATGCGCTGGTTTAGCACGTTGTCGCCAGTGAACAGCACGCCGTTGTCGACTTCAATCATGTTGTCAGTCTTGCTGTGGGCATCGTTGGACGAATATATCTTGAACGAACGGGTACCGATTTTCGAGACCATGCCGTCGGTCGTGGCGACGGTGGGAATCTCGGCGCGGGTACCATCGGTGTAGCCTTGGGTCAGGTTGCTCATCAGCTTGATCCAGGACTCGGCTTCGCCCGCTTTGGCCTTGGCGATCATGTCGGGATGGGCAATCAATACGGCTTTTGGCCAAGCTTCAAGGATGGCCTGGTTGCCCAGCCAGTGGTCGCCGTGGATATGGGTGTTGTACACCGTTGTGACGTGCAGTTTGGTGGTTTTCTGGATGGCCTTGACCACCATGCGGCCGGCCTGCACGCTGGAGCCGGGGTCGATGACGATGACCTGGTCACCCGCGATGATCCATGCCGGGTTGTTCATGAAGCCCTGATTCTCTACCGAAGGCTCGCCCAGCGGACCCGTGATGACCCAGGTGTCGGGTGCGACTTGTCTGGCCGGGTAGGATTTGACGGTGTCCCCGGGAGCGGCGGCGTGGGCGCTGAGCAATGCTGGCGATGAAGAAAAGGGCGGTCAGGCGCATGGCATTCTCCAGGTTACGTTGATGTAAGCGTAGTGCGGTCAGCGTGACAGGGCGATGGTACGAAAGGCTGACCCGCTCAAATCCTTACCACCACTTCTCAAAGATGATCCGGT
>JAAPAA010000187.1 GCA_012274165.1 Thiobacillaceae bacterium | reverse complement strand
CGTGCCAGGGAATCGTCAGCCCGAGCACAAACAGCATCAGCGGGATCGTCGGGCTGCCGGCCCAGCGCGCAGCCTCGATCAGCGGCGTCAATGGCAGGCCGGACAGGTTGACCAGCAGACCGGCAGCAAACCCCCACACCGGCGGCAGTTTCAGCCACATTGCCAGGAACGAGGCGTGTTCTGTGTGCTTGCCGCAGCGAAAGGCGATCCAGACGCCAAGCGACCACAGCAGCGGCGTGGCGGCAAGCATGTCAGCGAAGAAAGGATACCGTCCGCCGCGTTCGCCAAAAACCGTGGAAAGAAAGGGGTAACCGAAGAACAGCACATTGCCGAAACCGGATGCCAGCACGATCGAGCCGCGCTCAGGGCGTGACAGGCCGCGCCCGAGCGGGGTGGCAAACAGCGCCAGCGCAGCCAGTCCCAAGCCGGCCAGTGTGGCTGCGCCCAAAATCAGCGGCACCTGCAGCAGACTCAAATCGACCGTGGCAGCCGCGCCCGCCGCGAAAAACAGCACCGGCGCGAATAAATTCAGCACCAGCCGGTTGATTTCACCGCGCAGGCCGATGATGGAAATGCCGCTTTGCCAGCGCGGCCAGATACCACCGGCCGCGATCAGCAAAGCCAGGGGCAGCAGTGTTTTAAGCAGCAGTTGCTGCGCGAGGTCGGAAGACATGCGGGAAACAGACGATGGCGGAGGCGTTCATCATAACGCCGCCTTCTGGCTGCGGGCGGGCGCCGCAGCCAGACGAAGAGGAGAGGACGTTCAGGTACGCGAAGCGGAAGCGTGCCGAGTGTCAGCGCGGTTCGACGGGTTGTTGGACTCCAGCCACTGTTTGATGCGCGCGGCATCGCCGGCACGACGATTGGAGCCGGTCGCGTCCAGCAGCACGATGATGACGTCTCGCTGTGCGACCTGCGCCTGCATCACCAGGCAATGCCCGGCTTCGTTGATAAAGCCGGTTTTGGACAGGCCGATGTTCCAGTCGTCCATCCGCGTCAGCCGATTGGTGTTGTTAAACGCCACCGTGCGATAACTGACCTGCGGCTGGTGGTGGTGCTTTTTCAGTAGCACGACACGCTGCGTGCCAAGGGTGTAATAACCCGTGCTGGTGATCTGGCGAATTTCCGGAAAATTCTGGTACGCGTAGTCGGCGAGTTTGGCGAGATCCGTCGCGGTCGAGCGGTTCTGGCTCGACAGCCCGGTCGGCTCGATATACACCGTATCGCGCATGCCCAGTGTGTGCGCCGTGCGGTTCATGTTGGCGACGAAACGATCAAGGCCGCCCGGGCTGGTGCGCCCAAGTGCATGCGCCGCACGATTATCCGATGCGATCAGCGCCAGATGCAGCAACTGACCACGTGTGTAGGTGGAACCGATAGCCAGGCGCGAGCCGGTGCCTTTAAGCGTGTCGCGGTCATCATTGGTCAGGGTAATCCGCTCGTCCAGCGGCAACCCGGCTTCCAGCACCAGCATCGCGGTCATCAGCTTGGTAATAGAGGCAATCGGCGTTTGCATCGTGGCGTTTTTTGCCAACAGCGGCTGCCCGCTGGCCTGGTCATACACCAGCACGGATTGCGCGCTCAACTCGGGCGTCGCCGTGTTGTAGTCGGACTCCGCCTGCGGAGCAGGCACGGCCGTTGCACCCGGATGGCTCCACTGCAAGGAGGCATGACCATCAAACGCGGCGACACCGGTGTGTACGCACAACAACATCAATCCGGTCAGAACAGTTTTCATATGCATTCGCTTTAATAAAGTACCGTAAGAGTGTAACGCCATGGCATAGGTACGGATATTTCGACCCAAACTTGAAAACAACAGTTCCCGATGCCTGACGCAAAAATCTGCCCCTATAGATTGACGGTTTAGCAAAAATAATTATATATAGCAAGAACATGCGAGAACTTCCGAACACTTTACTGAAAAAGTCGGAGCTAACGGTCTGTCTTTGTGCTCCCGGCATCGTAGCCGAAGCACTGGAGCATTTGATGCGCGGCGATATCGCGCAGACCGAATTTGCCGCCTGCGTACGCTGCGATCCTGTACTGGCGCTACGTCTGCGGCTGTTGCCTGCCGACTTTACCGCCCAGCCGGATCTGCTGCGGGCGGTGCTGCTCGCCGCACCCGTTGCGACGGGTGCGGCCCAGGTGGCCTATTCGGCGCACTGGCGGCAATCGATCAGCGTCGCGCATCTGGCGCAAGCGCTCGCGCTGCGTTCCGGCGTGGCAGATGCTGAAGCGGCATGGACGGCAGGACTCGCTCACAATCTCGCGGACTACCTTGAGCCCAGCACACCCACACGGGTTCACCCAGCCGACTATCTGGCTGAAATCGACCCGAATGGCTGGCTGGCCGACGCGGCGCGCTATCACGCAGAACCCCTGGCGCGCGGGCGCGCAGCGCATCCGCTGGTGCGCATCGTTCAACTGGCGTACCAACTGGTTGCCCGCGCCGACGCGGTGGACAGCGTGGACGTGCGCGCTGCGCTCGCCGCGCTGCAAATGGGCGCAGGTGAAGCTGCCCAGCTACTCGCCGACAGCCAGGTTCAGACACGCCAGCTGGCACTCCGCTTCGGTTTGCTCGATGCAGCGGCACCCAGCCTTAACGCAGGATTTGAGCGGCTTGCCCGCCTGTATGCCGGGCAGGCCGCTCAATCGGCGCTACACAGCCATTTTCGCCATGCCGGCAGCGACAATCAGCTGTTTTCCCTGTTGCAGGACACGCTGCGTGCACTGTTCGGTATCGAACACACCTGTCTGTTTGCACCCGCTGCAGACGGTTACCTGCGGGCGAGCGCATGGCTCCCGACCGCGCCCGGTTTGAGCACATTGGCGATTCCGCTCGACGACGGGCATTCGGCGCTGCCGCGTTCGCTGGTACGCAGTGCGCCGCAACAGTTTGAACGCGGCGCACTGGATGGCGCACTGGTCGACGAACAAATCGCCCGCCTGCTCGGGGTGTCGCGACTGCTGTGCCAGCCGCTGACACTGCACGATGGCCAGACCAGCGTGCTGGTGGCAGGCGATGCGAGTCCAGACCTGGGCATGTCAACGCTGTGGCGATTCACCCTGGCCGAATATACCGAGACCTTGCGCCCCCGCGACGCTGCGCCCGCATCTGCACTTGCACCGGCACCCATGCCCGCCATCCCCGCCCTGCCCGCCGCACCGATTGCGACCAGCGACGCCATCCCGCGTGACCGGGCGCGCCGCGCCGTGCATGAAGTGGCCAATCCGCTCACCATCATGCGCAATTACGTCAACCTGCTGTCCGACAAATTAGGCTCGGATTCATCGGTACAACGCGATCTCAGCATCATCGGCGAAGAAATCGAGCGGGTGGCGCGCATCGTGCGCGGCATCACCACGACCGACGAAGCCCCCGCGCCCGCCACCGAGCTTGAATTGGTCTCGGTCAACAGCATCGTCTCCGAACTGGTCCGGATGTCGCTTGGCACCTTGTTCACACCGAACAAGGTCAGCGTGCAGATCGACCTGAATCCGGAAGTGCCGCCGCTGCCGCTGCAAAAGGATTTGCTCAAGCAGGTGTTGTTCAATCTGGCTAAAAATGCGGTGGAGGCCATGTCCACCGGTGGCCACCTGACGTTCGCCACCCGTTTGACCGACGCCACCGGCCAGCGCCAGATCGAAATCGAAATAACCGACACCGGTCCTGGCCTGCCCGCCGCGGTAATGGAACACCTGTTTGAACCGCTGATCAGCAACAAAGGCGGCGATCACGCCGGACTCGGGCTGAACATCAGTCATAGCCTGATCGAACGCATGAACGGCCAGCTCAGTTGCAACAGCACCCCGCAAGGCACCCATTTCCTAATCCGTCTGCCGACTCTGCAAAACGGCCAGACCACACTCACAACAACGCGCTATGGGTCTATGTAACCCTCGCTCAGGAGAATATAAAACCAATGTCTAACAGTCCGATCGACTCATCCCCTCACCCCAACACGGTCAGCGCCTTCCCGGTGCGCTCACGCCTGCTGCTGGTCGACGATGAACCGCTGATTCTGGAGGGCCTCTCCCGGCTGCTGACCGCCCGCGATTACGATGTGGCGACTGCCAATGGCGGGCGCGAAGCCCTGGTTGCCATCGGCAAGCAGAAGTTCGACGTGATCCTGCTTGATCTCGGCATGCCCGACCTCAACGGCAACGAGGTGTTGCGCTTCATTACCGACCGCAACATCGATACACCGGTGATTGTGGTGTCCGGCGAAAGCGCGATCGACGCGGCGATCCGCGCATTGCGTGGCGGTGCCGTCGATTTCGTACGCAAACCCTACGAACCCGAAGAGCTGCTGCGCCGCATCGACAACACGCTGACGCAAAGGCGGCTGGAGCGGGAAAACAACCACATCCTGCAGCGCCTGCAGCAGTCGGAAAAATGGCATCGCTTTCTGGTCAACAGCTCGCCCGACTTCATTTACACGCTGGATGTCGAAGGCCGCTTCTCCTTCGTCAATGACCGCGTCGAAAGCCTGCTTGGCTACCGCCGCGAGGAACTGCTGGGGCAGCATTACAGCCTGCTGGTTCACGAAGACGACATCGCCCGCGCCGAACACATTTTCAACGAGCGCCGTGCCGGCGACCGCAGCGCGCGCAACACCGAAATCCGCCTCAAATGCAATCCGGGCATGCGTCGTCCGCGCCTGATGAATGGGCTGTGCAAGTCGGTCGAACTCACCGCCACCGGCATGTACGACGAACAGGCCAGCGCATTCGAGCAGCGTTTCATCGGCAGCTACGGCGTCGCCAAAGACGTCACCGAACGCAAACAGGCCGAAGAAACCGTGCATTACCAGGCCTATCACGACCTGCTCACCGGCCTGCCCAACCGCGCGCTGTTCCGCGACCACCTCGGCCTCATGCTGGCACAGGCCAAACGCAACCAGCAACCGCTGGCGGTGCTGAGTCTCGACCTCGATCACTTCAAGGTCATCAACGACTCGCTGGGCCACACCATCGGCGACGAGCTGCTGCTCGTGGTGAGCGCGCGGCTGCGTCAATGTCTGCGCGAAGGCGACACCCTGGCGCGGCTGGGCGGCGACGAATTCGCCGTGCTGCTGCCCACGCTGCTGGCACGCAGCGACGTTGAGCACATCTGCCGCAAAGTCATTCAGGTGCTGTCCAAACCGGTGTACGTCAAAGGCCATGAAATCTACATTTCGGTCAGCATCGGCGCCTGCGTTGCGCCAGAAGACGGCGACCTGATCGACAGCCTGATTCGCCAGGCCGAAATCGCCATGTACCAGGCCAAATCGCAGGGGCGCGGCCGCTTGCAGTTCTGGGAATCCGGCATGCAGGCGCCCTATTCCGAACGCATGCAGATCGAATCCGACCTGCGCCGCGCACTGGTACGCAACGAATTCGTATTGTTCTATCAACCCCAGGTGGACGCCCTCAGCGGCGAAGTCCGCGGCTTCGAAGCCCTGCTGCGCTGGTGGCACCCGCAACGCGGTTTGCTCGGCCCGGGCGACTTCATCCCGGTAGCGGAAGAATCCGGCATAATCGTCCCGATCGGCGACTGGGTATTGAGCCAGACCTGCGCGCAAATCGCTGCGTGGCGCAAAGCCGGACTGCCGTCCGTGCGCCTGTCGGTGAACATCTCGGCACGTCAGCTCGAAACCCCTGACTTCGTTGAAAATGTCCTGCGCGCCTTGCAAGTGTATTCACTCGACGGCAACCAGCTTGAACTGGAAATCACCGAAAGCCTGTTGATGCGCGATTTCGAGGCCAACGCCATCAAGCTCGGCCGGCTCTCTGCTGCCGGAATCCGGCTCGCCATCGACGACTTCGGCACCGGCTACAGTTCGTTCAAATACCTCTCGCGTTTCCCCATCCACACCCTCAAGATCGACCAGTCCTTCATCCAGGAACTCGACCGCGAAGAAAACGTTTCCATCGTCAACGCCATGGTCGCCATGGGGCGCGGCATGCACCTCAACGTCATCGCCGAAGGGGTGGAAAGCAAAGCCCAGTTGTTGCGCCTGCAACAGATGCAATGCCACGAAATCCAGGGCTATTACTACAGTGCCGCGGTTTCGGCTCACGAAGCCTCCGAGCTGCTCAGCCAGTGCATGCGCGGGTTTGCCCACCTCGGCAATCTGGCTGCGGGATAGCGTACCCAGAACCGCGCCCAGTAAAAAACCCCGCAAGCAATGCTTGCGGGGTTTTTTACGTCTCCTGCCGATCGATCATGCAGAAAACGGGAGCTTGGTGGCCAGGGGCGGAATCGAACCGTCGACACGCGGATTTTCAATCCGCTGCTCTACCGACTGAGCTACCTGGCCGTTTTGACTTTTTTGCGTCTGTCGCCAGCCGCAAGGCGCGCCATTAGACCCCGAGCCGGGCTTCAAGTCAACACGCACGAGCGATGCCGGCGTGTGGCAAGCCTGCGGCGGCAGGTAAAGCGTTCGACAGTGCGGTGTTGAGTTCAACTAAGATGCAGCATGGCCTCTCCGCTCCCGATCGCCAGCAGCCTGCTGCACGCCACCATCGAATCCCTGCGCGCGCATGCGCCTTTCTCCAGCATGGCGGAGACGGATATGGCGTGGCTGGCGGAGCGCCTGAGCGTTGCCTATTTCCCGCAGGAGGCGACGCTGCTTGAAGCCGGCGGCCAGCCGCTGGATACCCTTTTCATCGTCAAGCAGGGCATGGTCGAAGGCGAAGCGCCGGAGCAGGCGGGCGGGCGCCTGCTGCAACTGTCCAGTGGCGAGATGTTTCCGCTTGGCGCCTTGCTGGCCGGGCGCGCCGCGGCGAATCGGTATATCGCGGCAGCGGACACCTTTTGCTATCGCCTGTCCGCCGCCGATTTCCAGACTTTGCTCGGGCGCAGCCGGGCGTTCAGCGATTTTTGCACGCGCCGTATCGCCAGCCTGCTGGAGCAATCGCAGCGCGCGGTGCAGTCCGACTATGCGCTGGCGCAGGACGACGAAACCCGTTTTTCGCGTCCGGTTCGCAGCCTGATTCGCCAGTCGCCGCTGATGGTCAAGCCCGACACCCCGCTGGCCGAGGCGCTGACGGCCATGGACGAAGCCAGGGTGGGATCGATCCTGGTTAGCGATGGCGAGGCGGCGCCGTTGGGCATTCTGACCCTGAAGGATGTATTGAAGCGCGTGACGCTGGCCGGCATTCCCCTGAGCACGCCGATCTCCACTGTGATGACAGCCGACCCGGCCACGCTGGAAGGCGCTGCACCGGTATCGGACGCCTTGCTGCTGATGGCGCGGCGCGGCATCCACCATGTGCCGCTGGTGGAAGGCGGGTGGCCCATCGGGGTGATCTCGGAGAAGGATGTGTTTACGCTGCGCCGCCTGTCGATGCAAGGCATCACCGGCGCCACCGCGCGCGCCAATGATCCGGCCAGCTTGCCCGCGCTGGCGCAGGACATTGGTGCGCTCGCACACAATCTGCTGGCGCAGGGCATGCACGCGGAAAACCTGACCGCGATTCTCTCCAGCCTGAACGACCGGCTGACGCGACGGGTGATCGAACTGGAATGCCATGCAGCTCCTCTGCCCGATGTGCAGTGGTGCTGGCTGGCGCTGGGTTCGGAGGGTCGCATGGAACAGACGCTCGCCACCGACCAGGACAATGCGCTGATTTACCAAAGCGCCACAGCGGACGAGCGGGCGACCTTGCTGGCGTTTGCCAGACGGGTCAACCAGCGCCTGGCGGAATGCGGTTTCCCGCTCTGCAAGGGCGGCATCATGGCCGGCAATCCAAAGTGGTGCCTGAGCGTGGAAGAATGGCGCGCCACGTTTGCCAACTGGATTCATCGCAGCGACGCGCCGGCCCTGTTGCATGCCAGTATCTTTTTCGACTTCCGCCCCCTGTATGGCGCAAATGGATTGGGTGACGAATTGCGCGAGTGGCTGAACGGCAGCATCAAGGACAACCGGCTGTTTCTCAAGCGCATGGTGGAAAATGCGCTCGCCAATCGTCCGCCGCTCGGGCTGGTGCGTGATTTCGTGGTGGCGTCGGGCGGCGCCCAGGCGCACACCCTCGATCTCAAAATCAACGGCATCACGCCATTTGTCGATGCCGCGCGCATCTTCGCACTCTACGCCGGGGTCAGCGAAACCGGCACGGCCGCCCGCCTGCGGGCGGCGGCGCGCGCCTGGAAGATGGCGCCTGACGAGATCGAGGCCTGGGTGGCGGCCTTTCATTTCATCCAGCTGCTGCGCCTGCGCCATCAGCACCTGGCCCAAACACGGGGTGAAGCGGTCGGCAACCGCATCGATCCGGAGCAACTCAACGCGCTTGACCGGCGTATTCTCAAGGAAGCCTTCCGCCAGGCGCGCAAGCTTCAGGCTGTGATGGGCCGGTATTTCGAATATTGAATCCGTTCTGCAGATGCCCGCCCATAACCGCTTGCAACCTTCTTTTAAGCCTGCTTTTACGCTAAGGTGAATGCGGTACTGCCCTGTCTGTATCGGGCGGATCGATAAGAACGTCAACCTGCAGAGGAGACTTCCCATGTCCAGTCCGCAACCGAATTGGACCGCGATCGATCAGGATCCGCGGTTCCAGGCACTGCACAAAAAGAAAACCACTTTTTTGTGGGGCCTGATGTTGTTCTCCATCGTGTATTACTTTCTGCTGCCAGTTGGCGCCGCCTATTTTCAGAACCTGTTCAAGATCAAGGTGTGGGGTCCGGTCAACGTGGGCATTCTGTTCGCGCTGTCCGAATTTATCGTGGCCTGGGCCATCGCCGGCATCTACGCCCAGCGCGCCAACCGCGAATACGATGCCATGGCCGCAGAAATCGTGCGCGATGCCAAAATCATCGGCGGGAGCAAATAATGCGGCGCTATACACACTTGATCATGGGCGCTGCGGCGCTGCTTGCTTCCAGTCTCGCTTTTGCCGGCGCCGGCGCGGTGGCCGACGAGTTCAAATGGATGACCTTCGCGGTGTTCGGCGCCATCATCGCCCTCACCATGTACATCACCTACCGGGCGGCCCGGCAGACGCACACGACGTCGGAATTCTATGCCGCCGGGCGCTCCGTCACCGGCTTGCAGAACGGCTGGGCGATTGCAGGGGATTACTTGTCCGCCGCGTCCTTCCTCGGCATTGCCGGCCTGATTTCGCTGTACGGCTACGACGGCTTCATGTATTCGGTTGGCTGGCTGGTGGCCTATATCACCGTGCTGCTGGTGATTGCCGAGCCGTGCCGCAACATCGGCAAGTACACGCTGGGCGACATCCTCGCCTTCCGCAACCACCCGAAGGCGTCCAAGACGGTCGCGGCGCTGTCCACCATCACCGTGTCCACCTTCTACCTGACCGCGCAGATGGTCGGCGGCGGCGTGCTGATCAAGACGCTGATCGGCATCGACTACTACATCTCGGTGATCGGCGTCGGCGTGCTGATGCTGTCCTACGTGGTGTTCGGCGGCATGAAGGCCACCACCTGGGTACAGATCATCAAGGCCATCCTGCTGGTGACCGCTTCCATCCTGCTGGTGATGTTCACCTGGGGCCAGTATGGCTTCAGCCTGCCCGGCTTCCTGCAGGCGGTGGTGGACGATCCCAAGGTGCAGGCGCAAGTCGCCAAGCTGGTCGGCGATGCCGCCACCGGCATGACGCCACAAGAACTCGGCCAGCGCTTTCTGGAACCGGGCCTGTTCCTGAAGAGTCCGATTGACCAGATCTCGCTGGGCATGGCGCTGGTGCTGGGCACCGCCGGCATGCCGCACATCCTGATGCGCTTTTTCACCGTGCCAACGGCGCAGGACGCGCGCAAGTCGGTGATCTGGGCGATGGCGATCATCGGCGGCTTTTATGTGCTGACCCTGTTCCTCGGCATGGGCGCGGCGATGAATGTTGGCGCCGGCCCCATCGCCGCGCTCGACAAGGGCGGCAACATGGCGGCGCCGCTGCTGGCCCAGTACGTCGGCGGCGGCGCCGATTCCATGCTCGGCAACCTGTTCCTGGCCTTCGTCTCGGCCGTGGCCTTCGCCACCATCGTCGCGGTGGTGGCCGGCCTGGTGCTGGCGGCCGCATCGGCGATGGCGCACGACATCTACGTCGGCGTCATCAAGGGCGACCGCGCTTCGCCCAAGGAGCAGGTCGTTGCAGCGCGCATCTCCTCGCTGATCGTCGGCGTCCTGGCGATCTATGTCGGCATCGCGGCCGAAGGCCAGAACGTGGCCCACCTGGTGGCGCTGGCATTTGCCGTGGCGGCGTCAAGCAACCTGCCGGCGGTGTTCCTCACGCTGTACTGGAAGCGCGCCAACACCTACGGCATCGTGCTCGGCATGCTGGTGGGGGCCATTTCCGCCATCGCGCTGGTCATGATTTCGCCCAACATGACCTACCCCAAGGCGGTGATGAAGGACGCCAACAAGGTGCTGCAGGGCGAGCCTGCCGAACCGGCCAAACCGGCAGTTGCCGCGGTTGCGGCCAGCAGCTTTGCATGCGAACTGTTTGCGCTGGAAGGCTGCGTGAAGTCCGAGCCGGCCAAGCACGCTTCGCCTGAAAAGCCTGCCAAGCCGGGCGCGCCGGAAAAGCTGGCCAAGCTGCAGGAAACGCTGCCGATGCTGACCGACCCCAAGGAAATCGAAACGGCGCAGAAGGACATCGCCAAGCTGGAAAAGGACATCAAGAAAGCAAACGATGACCTGGCAAAAATGGCCGGCCAGACCACCAGCATGGTGGGACTGGAGAAGCCGTTATTCCTGCTGAAGAATCCCGGCCTCCTTTCCATCCCGCTGGGGTTCCTGATGGTCATCGTCGGCTCCCTGCTGTTCCGCGACAAGCGCGCAGAAGAGATGTGGGATGAACTGTACGTGCGCCAGAACACCGGCATCAATGCGGAGGGCGCAAGCGCCCACTAAGGTTTCATCCGCACACAACAAGCCCCCGGGGTAACAGCCGGGGACTTTTTTGTGTCGATGATATTCAACCCGGATGCGTATTGAGCCAGCGAACCTGCCGGCAGAGGCGAATGAGTTGCTTGAGCCGGGTGAGTTTTTGCGCCCGCGCCGCAGGCAGCAGCGCCAGCCACAGCTGGGCGGTGGCATAGGCATCGGCCAGCGCGCCGTGGCGCTGGTAAATCGGGATATGGAAGTGGGCGAGCCAGTCGTCCAGTGGACGGTCAAGCCCCGGCCCACGTGGCACCAGCAGCGGCGCCAGCACTGCCAGATCGAGCCAGGTCGCGCGGTCTTTCAGACCCAGCCAGGTCTGGCTGGCGCGTTCCAGTGCCAGCCGGTCGAACGCGGCATGGTAGGCCAGCCGTGGCTGGCCGCCGGCGTATTCCAGCCAGTCCAGCAGGGCCTGGGCAGGCTCCATGGCTGCAAGCTGCTGGCCCGTGGTAATGCCATGCACCAGGATGTTGTCGCTTGCGGTAGCCTCAAGCTGCCGCAAACCCACTTCGCACACAGGCGCCATGGCAATGGCATTGTCGGTCACCGTGACTGCGCCGATGGCCAGCAGCGGGTCGACCCGGGGATTGAGTCCGCCGGTTTCGACATCCACCACCACCCAACTGTCATCCAGCGTCTGCTCCCTGACTGGTCGCGGCGCAAGCTGCTGCAGGCGTGCCGCTAGCGCTGGCGGCAGAGCGGGACGCGGTCGATTGAATGGCCAGATCACAATGGAGCGTCCGGGTTGCGGAATTCAGGTCCGATCATAGCGGACGCGCATGAAAAAGCCCCGCCGAAGCGGGGCTTTGGGACAGCCTGAATACCCGTGAAGGCATAAACAACAGGACTGACAAATTACATCATGCCGCCCATGCCACCCATGCCGCCCATATCGCCGCCGCCCATCGGAGCGCCTTGCTTGTCATCCGGCAAGTCGGCAACCATGCAGTCGGTAGTCAGCATCAGGCTGGCGATCGATGCAGCGTTCTGCAGCGCGGTGCGGGTGACCTTGGTGGGGTCGAGCACGCCCATCGCCACCATGTCGCCGTACTCGCTGGTGCCGGCGTTGTAGCCGTAGTTGCCCTTGCCTTCCAGCACCTTGTTGACGACGACTGAAGGCTCTTCGCCGCAGTTCTTGACGATCTGGCGCAGCGGCTCTTCGATGGCGCGCAGCACGATTTTCACGCCGGCGTCCTGGTCGTGGTTGTCGCCCTTGACCGCAGCAGCGGCAGCCTTGGCGCGCAGCAGTGCCACGCCGCCGCCGGGGACGATGCCTTCTTCAACGGCCGCACGGGTGGCGTGCAGCGCGTCTTCGACACGGGCCTTCTTCTCTTTCATTTCGACTTCGGTTGCCGCGCCGACTTTGATCACTGCCACGCCACCAGCCAGTTTGGCTTTGCGCTCCTGCAGTTTCTCTTTGTCGTAATCGCTGCTGACTTCGTCGATCTGCTTGTTGATCTGGGCGATACGGCCTTTGATCATGTCGGCGTTACCGGCGCCATCGATGACGATGGTGTTTTCCTTGCCGATTTCGATGCGCTTGGCGCGACCCAGATCCTGCAGGGTGGCTTTTTCCAGCGACAGGCCGACTTCTTCGGCGATCACGGTGCCGCCGGTGAGGATGGCCATGTCTTCCAGCATCGCCTTGCGACGGTCGCCGAAGCCCGGTGCCTTGACGGCGCAGGTTTTCAGAATGCCGCGGATGTTGTTCACGACCAGGGTCGCGAGCGCTTCGCCGTCGACATCTTCAGCCACGATCATCAGCGGCTTGCCGGCCTTGGCGACTTGCTCCAGTACGGGCAGCAGGTCACGGATGTTGGAGATCTTCTTGTCGTACAACAGGATGAAGGGATCTTCCAGCAGCGCCATCTGCTTGTCGGGGTTGTTGATGAAGTAGGGGCTGAGGTAGCCGCGGTCGAACTGCATGCCTTCGACGACGTCGAGCTCGTTTTCCAGACCCGAGCTGTCTTCAACCGTAATCACGCCTTCCTTGCCGACCTTGTCCATCGCAGCAGCGATGATGTCGCCGATCGAGGCATCGGAGTTGGCGGAAATGGCGCCGACCTGGGCGATTTCCTTGCTGCTGGTGCAGGGCACCGACATTTTCTTCAGTTCGGCGACGATGGCGATCACCGCCTTGTCGATGCCGCGCTTCAGATCCATCGGGTTCATGCCGGCGGCAACGAATTTCATGCCTTCGTTGACGATGGACTGGGCCAGCACGGTTGCCGTGGTGGTGCCGTCACCGGCGATGTCGGAGGTCTTGGAAGCGACTTCCTTGACCATCTGTGCGCCCATGTTCTCCAGCTTGTCCTTCAGCTCGATTTCCTTGGCGACGGATACGCCGTCCTTGGTCACGGTTGGTGCGCCGTAGGAACGGTCGAGCACCACGTTGCGGCCTTTCGGGCCGAGGGTTACTTTAACGGCGTCAGCCAGAATATTGACGCCTGCCACCATGCGGGCACGCGCGGAATCACCAAAACGTACGTCTTTTGCAGCCATGTTTTAACTCCTGAATTTAATTCGGTTGGCCTAATCAATTAGACCTGTGTAGTGAGTATTCGCTTACGCTGAAGCGATTATTTCTCAACCACGCCCATGATGTCTTCTTCGCGCATCACCAGCAGCTCGTCGCCGTCGACCTTGACGGTCTGGCCTGCGTATTTGCCGAACAGCACACGGTCGCCGACTTTCACGTCGAGCGGAATCAGCTTGCCCTGGTCGTCTTTCTTGCCGGTGCCGACGGCGATGATTTCGCCCTGGTCGGGTTTTTCGGTTGCTGCGTCGGGGATCACGATGCCGGAAGCGGTCTTGCGCTCTTCTTCCATGCGTTTAACAATCACTCGGTCGTGCAGAGGACGGATTTTCATTGCAAAGTCTCCATTGCCTAAAATTTCAATTACGTTGCGAAATTAAGTTGGCCCATCCGGACAAACCAGACAGCCGCCAAAAAAGGAAGCGGCGACCGAGTGATTAGCACTCATCGCCGTCGAGTGCTAATAGTAGGGGCGCATGATGACAATTTCAAGGGCAGGAGTGATTTAAATGAAAGACTTGGGTGCAAATAACTTGATTGGGCGCACCCGCGCCGCCGTCTGGCATCCCTGCACCCAGATGAAGCAACTGGAGGCCTCGCCGCCCCTGGCAATTGCGCGCGGCGAGGGCGCGTGGCTGATCGATACCGACGGACGGCGTTACTTCGACGCGATTTCGAGCTGGTGGGTCAATCTGTTCGGCCACTGCAATCCGCGCATCAACGCAGCGATCATCGACCAGCTCGGCAAAATCGAGCATGTAATGCTGGCGGGCGCCACCCATGCGCCGGTGGTCGAGCTGTCCGAACGGCTGTCGAGCCTGACCGGGCTCGGTCACGCGTTTTATGGATCGGACGGTTCTTCAGCCACAGAAATCGCGCTGAAAATGAGCGCTCACTACTGGCGAAACGTTGGCCAGGCTGAGAAAAACGGTTTTATCAGCCTGCAAAACGGCTACCACGGCGAAACCGTCGGTGCGCTGTCGGTGACAGACATTCCCTTGTTCAAGGACACCTACGCGCCGCTGCTGCGGCACAGCGTGCAGGTGCCGACGCCGGACGCGCGGCTGGCCGAGCCGGGAGAATCGGCCGAAGCGTTTGCCCTGCGTTGCGCCGACGCGCTGGAAACCTGTCTGGCTGTGCACGCCGCCACCACCGCCGCCTTCATCGTCGAACCGCTGGTGCAGGGCGCGACCGGGATGGCGATGTATCACCCGGCGTACCTCACGCGCGCACGCGAACTGTGCGACCAATATGACGTTCATCTGATTGCCGACGAGATTGCCGTGGGGTTTGGCCGTACCGGAACACTGTTCGCCTGCGAGCAAGCTGGCATCAAACCCGACTTCATCTGCCTGTCCAAGGGCATCACCGGCGGCTATCTGCCTTTGTCGGCGGTGCTCACCACCGATGAAATCTATGCAGCGTTTTACGGCGATGCCACTGCGCGCGGCTTTCTGCATTCGCATTCCTATACCGGCAACCCGCTCGCCTGCCGGGCGGCGCTGGCGGTGCTGGACATCTTCGGGACGGATCAGGTGATTGCTGCCAATCGGGCCAAATCCCTCGACATGACAAAGGCTCTGGCAGAAGTGGCTGCTCACCCACGGGTGCGTCATTTCCGCCATCTAGGCATGATCTGGGCGTTTGACGTGATCGACGCCGCCCCCGCTTTCGCCACCCGCTTTCATCAGGCGGCACTGGCACACGGCGTGTTCATCCGCCCGATCGGCAGCACGGTCTACCTGATGCCGCCGTATGTGGTCGCGCCGGACGAGATGACGCTGCTGGCTGAGGGAGTGTTGCAGGCGCTGAACCTGTCGCTTGCAGCCTGATGACCTGACTAGTTGACGGGTATCGCCAGCCAGATGCTGGCGCCGCCGCCGACATGGGGCTTGATGGCGATGCGCCAGCCCTGCGTATCGGCCAGTTGACGGGCAATGGCCAGGCCGAGGCCGCTGCCGCCGGTGGCGCGATTGCGCGAGGGATCGAGACGGAAGAAGGGGCGAAACACGGCTTCGCGCTGCTCGGCGGGAATGCCTGGGCCGCGGTCGCGCACCCCGATCAGCAGCCCCCACGAACAGCGACGCCGCACCAGCTCCAGCCGCCCCGGCCCGGCGTAGCGCAGCGCGTTATCCAGCAGATTCGCCAGAATGCGCCTGAGCGCCAATGAGGCGATTTCAGCGTGGCACGCCGGGGGGTCGGCACGCAGATGGGTGTGGCCGGGCGACTGGGCTTCCGTTGCCTCGATCAGCTCGCCCAGCAGGGCGTCGATGTCGGTAGCCTGTGCGGCTTCGCGTTCCTCGGCACGAGCGAGTTCCAGTTGGGCGCCGATCAGCGACTCCATCTCCGCGATATCGCGCTCCATTCGCGCGATCAGGGGCGAGGGACACGTCTCGTCGAGCATGCCCAGGGCCATCTTGATGCGGCCGAGCGGGCTGCGCAGGTCGTGCGACACACCGGCCAGCAGGGTGCCCTGGTTCTCGCGCCGCGCCGCAAGCTGGCTGGCAGTCTGGTTGAATATCCGCGCCAGCTCGGCCAGTTCGCGCTCGCCCGACTCCGGCAAGCGCTGCGGCCGCTCGCCGCTGCCGATCTGGCGCGCGGCTTCTGTCAACCGGGCAATCGGCGCGGTAATCCGGCGCGCAAGCAGCCAGGCCAGCGCCAGGGTGATCAGCAGACCGGCGGCAAAGCTCCAGGCCAGTGCCTGAGCGGGGCGCTGGGGCAGCAGATCCTTGGAAAAACTGAAGCGCAACACATGGTTCGCCATGGGAATATCCGCATGGAAATAATCATCCGCGGTCTCTGTCACGCGCAGCGCAGGTGCGTCATCCAGCCGGGTCGCGAGCGATCCTCGCAGGAAATTGAGATAGGGATGATGGCCGGCCTCGTCACCGAGCGGCGTGCTGGCCTCGCTCAAATCCAGGCCATGGCTGAATTTGAGCTCCGCCTCGAAATCCGGGCGCGTGGCGGCGGGCAGCTCCACCCAGGTGCGCGCGGACAGCACCAGCAGGCCGGCCAGATCGTCGGCCGAGCGATGCGCCAGCGGCAGCATGAGGTTGAAGAATATGGCCGCGCCCGACGCGAGTTGAAACACGATCAGGCCTGCCGCGACCGTCAGCGCGGTGCGGCGAAACAGGGACTTGCGCGGGTTCACGCCGAAGCTTTTCACGTAGCGGCCTCGCCGCCCGGCGAAAACAGATAGCCCTCGCCCCAGATGGTGCGCAGGTAAACCGGCGCCTCGGGGTTGGGCTCGATTTTGCGGCGCAGGCGCGTCACCCGCACGTCGACGCTGCGATCGAATGGCGCACGCTCGTAACCCTTGACCAGGGTAATGAGGTGGTCGCGCGTCAGCACCTGATTGGGGTGTTCGAGAAATATGCGCAGCAGGGTGAACTCGCCCGAGGTGAGGCTTATTTCACTGCCATCGCGCGTCAGCACATGGCGTGCCAGATCCAGCCGGAACGGACCGAACGCCAGCGCCTCGGAGTCGGTCTCTTTCGCTTCGGCCCTGCTGCTGCCGCGCCGCAACACGGCGCGCACGCGGGCCAGCAGTTCGCGCGGACCAAAGGGCTTGGCCAGATAATCGTCGGCGCCCACCTCCAGCCCCACCACCCGGTCCACTTCCTCGCCGCGCGCCGAAACGATGATGACGGGTGGCCCGCCATCGGCGCGCAACCATTTGAGCAGGCTCAGGCCATCCTCGCCCGGCAGCATCAGGTCGAGTACCACCAGGTCGGCGCCGTGCTGCGCCATGCTGGCGCGAAACGCGGCGCCGTCGCCCACGCCCTCCACCTGATAGCCGCTGTTGCCGAGGTAGGATG
>JAAPAA010000186.1 GCA_012274165.1 Thiobacillaceae bacterium | reverse complement strand
GGCATAGACCTTGGACACGCCGTTCAGCACCATGGTGCGCTCATAAAGATCGGGACAGACGTTGAGGATGTTGACGAACGGGTCCGCGGTCCAAAGGATGTGTTCGTACATGTCATCGGTGGCGATCAGTACTTCGCGGTGACGACGCAACACTTCGCCGAGTGCGGTGAGTTCGTCGCGGCTGTAAGCCACACCGGTGGGATTGGACGGGCTGTTGATCACAACCAGTTTGGTCTTCGGGGTGATCGCGGCCTCCAGCTGCGCCGGGGTGATCTTGAAACCCTGCTCGATGCCAGCCTCGACGATCACCGGCTTGCCGTCGGCGAGGATGACGATGTCGGGATACGACACCCAGTAAGGCGCCGGGATGATGACTTCGTCACCGGCGTTGATCACCGCCTGCACCAGGTTGAAAAAACTCTGCTTGCCGCCACATGACACCAATATCTGTTTGGGCGTGTAATCGAGGCCGTTGTCACGCTTGAACTTGGCGATGATCGCCGCCTTCAGGCTGGGGGTGCCATCGACTGCCGTGTACTTGGTGAAGCCGCTGTTGATTGCCGCAATCGCCGCGTCCTTGATGTGCTGCGGCGTATCGAAATCGGGTTCGCCGGCGCCAAGGCCGATGATGTCGCGCCCGGTTGCTTTGAGCGCGGCGGCGCGGGCGGTAACGGCCAGGGTGGGTGAGGGCTTGATGGCCTGTACGCGGCGGGAGAGTTCCACTGGGTTTCCTTCATGCATCTGCAAGGGCAGAGTGCTACTATCGATGAGTTTAAGCCGCGCGATTTTACCTGTGTTCGTCACCTTCCCCAATAGCCCGTTTCGCCTGTTCCAGCCGTTTCCCCCAGCGGGCGATCAGCCGGCCGCGATTGAAAAACTGATCGAAGGCATCGAGGACGGCCTCGCCTTCCAGACCCTGCTCGGGGTGACCGGCTCGGGCAAGACCTTCACCATGGCCAACGTGATTGCGCGGCTGGGGCGGCCGGCGCTGGTGATGGCGCCGAACAAGACCCTGGCGGCGCAGCTGTATTCGGAAATGCGCGAGTTCTTTCCGGAAAACGCGGTCGAATATTTCGTTTCGTATTACGACTACTACCAGCCCGAGGCCTACGTCCCGGCGCGTGACCTGTTCATCGAAAAAGACTCCAGCATCAACGAACACATCGAGCAGATGCGCCTGAGTGCGACCAAATCCCTGCTGGAGCGGCGCGACACGGTGATCGTCGCGACGGTGTCGGCGATTTACGGTATCGGCGATCCGTCGGATTACCACAGCATGATTCTGCTGCTGCGGGTGAACGAGAAAATGAGCCAGCGCGACGTGATCACACGGCTGACGCAGATGCAATACGAGCGCAATGACGTCGATTTCTCGCGCGGGCATTTCCGGGTGCGCGGCGACGTCATCGATATCTTCCCGGCGGAGCATGCCGAGACCGCGATCCGCGTCGAGCTATTCGACGACGTGGTGGAAACCCTGCATCAGTTTGACCCGTTGACCGGGCAGATTCTGTCGAAAGTGGCGCGTTTCACCGTGTTCCCATCCAGCCACTATGTGACTCCGCGCGAAACCACCTTGCGCGCGATTGAGAAGATCAAGGTCGAGTTGCGCGAGCGGCTGGAGTGGTACTACGCCAACAACAAGCTGGTCGAGGCGCAGCGGCTGGAACAGCGCACCCGCTTTGACCTCGAAATGATGGCCGAACTGGGCTTTTGCAAGGGCATCGAGAACTACTCGCGGCATTTGTCGGGCCGCCAGCCGGGCGAGCCGCCGCCGACGCTGATCGACTATCTGGCGAAAGATGCGCTGATGTTCATCGACGAGTCGCACGTCACCGTGACCCAGGTTGGCGGCATGTACAAGGGCGACCGCTCGCGCAAGGAAAACCTGGTCGATTACGGTTTTCGCCTGCCGTCCGCGCTCGACAATCGTCCGCTCAAGTTCGAGGAATTCGAGCGGATGATGCGGCAGACCGTGTTTGTGTCGGCGACCCCGGCCAAATACGAAGCCGAGCATGCCGGCCAGGTGGTTGAGCAGCTGGTGCGCCCGACCGGGCTGGTCGATCCGCTGGTCGAGGTGCGGCCGGTCGGTACCCAGGTCGATGACTTGATGAGTGAAGCCCGCAAGCGAATCGCCGTCGGTGAGCGTGTGCTGGTGACCACGCTGACCAAGCGCATGTCGGAAGACCTCACCGATTATTTAACCGAACATGGGCTCAAGGTGCGCTATCTGCATTCGGATATCGACACTGTCGAGCGGGTCGAAATCCTGCGTGATTTGCGCCTGGGCGTGTTCGACGTGCTGGTCGGCATCAACCTGCTGCGCGAGGGGCTGGATATTCCCGAGGTTTCACTGGTCGCGATTCTCGACGCCGACAAGGAGGGCTTTTTGCGTTCCGAGCGCTCGCTGATCCAGACCATCGGCCGCGCTGCGCGCCATCTCAACGGCAGCGCGATTCTGTATGCCGACAAAATCACCGAGTCGATGCGCCGCGCGATGGACGAAACCAGCCGCCGTCGCATCAAGCAGATCGCGTACAACACCGAACACGGCATCACGCCGCGCGGGGTGGTCAAGCGCATCAAGGACATCATCGACGGCGTGTATGATGCCGACGCGTCGCGTCAGGAGCTTAAGGCCGCGCAGATCGTGGCCGCATACAAGGTGCTGGATGAAAAGTCGCTGACGAAGAAAATCAAGAAACTGGAAAAAGACATGTCGGACGCGGCGAAGAATCTCGAATTCGAGAAAGCCGCGGAACTTCGCGACCAGTTGAGGGACCTCAAACAGGTGTTATTTGGAGTGGAAGAGCACGATACATGACTAAAGTTTTATTCGTTTGCATGGGAAACATCTGCCGTTCGCCGATGGCAGAAGGCATGTTCCGCAAGGCCATTCGCGAGGCGGGACTGGAACAGCAGGTGGAAGCCGACTCCGCTGGCACCCATGCGTATCACGTGGGCGATACGCCCGATCAGCGTGCGCAGCAGGCGGCGCGCCAGCGCGGTGCAGACATCAGCCAGTTGCGCGGACGCAAGGTGGCGGACACCGATTTCGAGGCGTTCGATTACATTCTGGCGATGGACCGCGACAACTACAGCATGCTGATTGAGCGCGCACCGTCACGGCATCACGGCAAGATCCAGCGCCTGTTGTCATTCAGCCGCAAGTATCCCAATCTGGATGTGGTCGATCCGTATTACGGCGGGCCACAGGGCTTCGAGGAAAATCTCGACATGATCGAGGACGCGGTGCAAGGTCTGATTCGGGAGATCAATCGCCGCAACTAGATGGACCTGCGGTAACGGCCTTCTGTCGTACGCAGCAAAAACAAGGGCCGCTAAAAGCGGCCCTTGTTTTTGTGTGGCTCAGGCGCTTATTTCGCCTGGGTTTCCACCTGCACCAGCGGTTCCTGTGGTGCGCTCACCTGCGGGCGTTCCCGCCGACGAGTCGGATGGGGCGCGCTGGGTGCGGGGGCTTCAGCGAGGTTGCTGGTGGGCGCTGTGGTTTCCACCTGCATCAGGCTGCTTGCGCCGCTATCCACCGACGGGGTGGCCGGGCGACGACGGCGACGTGGGCGCCCTGGCTCGCCGGAGTCGGTCGTGCTGGCGACTGCTGCAGTGGTTTCGACCTGCTGCAGATTGGCGCTAGTGGCAACGCGCTCGGTTGCCGGTGCGGCCGCTGCTTCCAGTTGCAGATTCTGCTGCTTGGGCGCTGCGGGCGCTGGCACTGCTTTGGGCGAACCGGCGATTTCGATGATGGCGTGGAAACCGGCGATTTCGATCACGCCCATCGGCGTGCTTGTCGCGTCTTCGGGACGGGCTTCGCGCGGGCGGCGATTGCCGCGTCCACGGCGGCTGCGCGGCTCGCGTTTCTCTTCAGCGCCGGATTCGCCGGGTGCGGAGACGGGCTCATCAACGCGCGGTGCGGCTTCAGCTTCAATGCGTGGTTTCGGCTGGCGCGGCGGACGGGGTTGCTTGGCAGAATCGCCGGTACGTGGCTCGTTCGGGCGTGCTTCCGTCTGACGTGTTTCGCTGCGACCTTCAGCATTGCGATTCTCGCCACGTCCTTCGCCATTGCGCCCCTCGTTGCGGCCGCGACGTTGCTGGCTGGGCTTGCGATCGCGGCGCTCGCTTGGACGCTCAGTGCGTGTAATGGCTGCAACGGGTTCTGCGGCGGCTGTTGCGACAGTCGGTGCTTCGTCGCCGCGCTTCTTGAACCAGCCGACAATGCGGTCGATCAAGCCACCTTGAGCCTGTGCCGCAATCGCTGCGACGGCCGGACGGGCGCTGGATGCTGCTGCCGGTTGCGGCGGCGCAATGGATTTGACCGCAGCTTCCTGGCGCATCGGCGTGATCGCCTTTTCGGACTGATAGACGGATTCGGTTTCCGGCATCGTCGCCATTTTGTAGCTGGGCGCAGCGGTATCGCGCTGATTCAGTTCTTCGTGACGCAGCCGGGTCATGGTGTAGTGCGGGGTTTCCATGTGGATGTTGGGGATCAACACCACATTGACCTTGAGGCGCGACTCGAGCGTGTAGATATCGACGCGTTTTTCATTCAGCAGGAAGGTGGCGACATCGACCGGCAGCTGCACGTGGATCGCGCCGGTGCTGTCCTTCATGGCCTCTTCCTGCAGGATGCGCAGGATGTGCAGCGCCGACGACTCGGTACCGCGGATGTGGCCGGTGCCGTGGCAGCGTGGGCAGGGGTTGTAGCTGGTTTCGCCGAGCGAGGGCTGCAAGCGCTGGCGCGACATTTCGAGCAGGCCGAAGCGCGAGATCTTACCGGTTTGCACGCGGGCGCGGTCGTGGTGCAGCGCATCCTTCAGGCGGTTCTCGACATCGCGCTGGTTTTTCGGGTTTTCCATGTCGATGAAGTCGATCACGATCAAGCCGCCGAGGTCGCGCAGACGCATCTGGCGGGCGATGTCGTCCGCCGGTTCGAGGTTGGTGCTGGTCGCGGTGTTTTCGACGTCGCTGCCCTTGGTCGCGCGGGCCGAGTTGACATCAACCGACACCAGCGCTTCGGTGTGATCGATGACAATCGCGCCGCCGGACGGCAGGTTGACCTGGCGTGAATACGCCGATTCGATCTGGTGTTCGATCTGGAAACGCGAGAACAGCGGCACGTCGTCGTGGTAGAGCTTGACCTTGCTGACGTTGGCCGGCATCACGTGTGCCATGAACTGCTGGGCTTGATCGTAAATATCCTGGGTGTCGATCAGGATTTCCCCGATGTCCGCCGAGAAATAGTCGCGGATGGCGCGGATGACCAGACTGCCTTCCTGATAAATCAGGAAGGCGCCTTTTTGCGAGGTGGAGGCGCCGTCAATGGCTTTCCACAGGCTCAGCAGGTAGTTCAGGTCCCACTGGAATTCTTCGGCAGTGCGGCCGATGCCGGCGGTGCGGGCGATCAGACTCATGCCTTCGGGGATGTCGAGTTGCGCCAGGGTGTCGCGCAGTTCGTTGCGCTCTTCGCCTTCGATGCGCCGTGAGACGCCACCGCCGCGGGGGTTGGTCGGCATCAGCACGACATAGCGGCCGGCCAGCGAAACGTAGGTGGTGAGGGCGGCGCCCTTGTTGCCGCGTTCGTCTTTTTCGACTTGTACCAGGAGTTCCTGGCCTTCTTTCAGCGCATCTTGCGGACGACCATTGCCGGGCAGGCAGGAGCGGGCGATTTCCTTGAACGGCAAAAAGCCGTGGCGCTCGCAGCCGTAATCGACAAATGCGGCTTCCAGACTGGGTTCGACGCGGGTGATGACACCTTTGTAGACATTGCCTTTGCGTTGCTCTTTGCTGGCGGACTCGATGTCAAGGTCGACGAGTTTTTGCCCGTCGACGATGGCAACCCGGAGTTCTTCCGCCTGGGTTGCGTTAAATAGCATGCGCTTCATTGTTTACTCCCGCGCGCGTGCATACGGGACAGGCCAGACTGCCGCTGGTGTCAGCGGCACATGCGATTACAGGTAATGTGAGTGAAACGGCATGGGTTAGGGTGTCCTGTTCCTGGAGAGTGTCGTCGGCAGAGCCGAGGCGGTCTTTCCGAATTCCCGCTGGCGTGGGCCGAGCGTGAATGCTTATTTTCGTATGCGTGTTGTCG
>JAAPAA010000185.1 GCA_012274165.1 Thiobacillaceae bacterium | reverse complement strand
CCAGGTGCACGGCGCGTCGCTGTTCGGCATTCAGCGCAATGCCTTCCTTCGCCTCGTAGTCGTGCAGCAGGTCCTCTACCTCTGCGGATGTCATCAACGCTTGGTCGGCAGCAGCCAAGCGTGAGGTAACCGCCTCGGCAACCTGTTGCTCCATGACCAGCGCACCCAATGGCTGCACGCCGTGAAGGCCCACGACGAAGCTGCCATTGGACAGTCCCTGTGACAGTGCGGTGGGAATCAAGTTGCGCCAGCGAAAGGTCGTAGTCTGGCTTCCCAAGACAGCCTGGAGGTAGTCCATGAGAGTGGAGGACAGCGCGGTGGTGTGGCCGGCCGTAAACACCCGATAGCACGCCTCCTCAATGGCCCCCTGCAGGCGGCGGGGGTCGTCTACTTCGACCCCGAAATGGCTCCTTGCCAGTGCATCAACCTGACGCCACGATGCTGAGAAACTCAGAAGTCGGTACGGGTCCTGGCGGAGCATCTCCGGAGTCTCATGGCCGAAGAACTGCAGCACCTTCCGACCAATCTCGAGGTCGAAGCCCTCCGCCTGAAGCCACTGCAGGGTACGGCTGTCGCCGTACTGCGCCCAGGCACTGGCGACTTGCGCAGCGCTCTCCGGTGTAAGGACAGTGGCCAGCGTGCCCACGTCTGCGGCGTCCAAGGCCTCGTACAGCCTGGCACCGAGCGCATCCCACAGCTTCCTGGCCTTGACCTGCCCGATGCGTTCGAAGGCCGGGTTCTCGGCGATGAAAGACACAATGTGCTCGCCAGAAGGACGCACCAGGAGGGCGCTGGACGCTTCAACCTGCCATTCCGACACCAGGTATCCATTGACCTGGGTGGAGCGCTCAGCGGCCTCGCCAGACACCTTCCACCATTGTCCGGGTTGGACGACTATCTTCCCCAACGCCAGACCAGTGGCTTTCACGACGAAGTAAGACGCCGCATCTTGCACGTTGCCACGGTCGTCAATGGGCTTGCCAGTGAAGATGCAGCCACCAAACCCCTTCGGGCTTTGGCTGCGGATGGAGGTGACCCGCAGGGTCTTCTCAAGTATCAACGGGGCAACCTGCCTGTCAGAGATAAGGCTTCTCTCAAGATGGCGTGTTTTTCCAGTGAGCGCTTGAGTTCCGCAACCTCGGCCTTTAGGCTCGCATTTTCGATTTCCAGCCGGCGCAGGCGTTCCGCGTCTAGGGCGCCCCGCAACTTGCCAGGCTCGCGCATTGGCGGCGCTGCATCTTCGGCCGTCTTTTCTGCTTCTGGCGGAAGCACACCGCGCTCACGCAGTGCATCCTCCAGCTCACGCAATGCCGCCTTGATGCGCGGATTCTGCTCAAGGGCCGACCTGCCGAAGCCGCACTCCTTCGCGACCTCCGTGCGTGAGAGCACTCCGAGGTGGGCCAGCGAACGGAAGTCGTCGTCTGACTTGCCCGCCACCCAGGTCGCAAACGTCTGGACGTTGTGCTCGGCTGCCTGCCTACCGCTTGCCATTAGACGCGCCCTCCGGCTCATAGCGTTGCTGCCAATCAGCCTCAGTCAGACCAGTGCCGCGGCGATAGGCCGTAACCTCGGCCGAGTCCAGGACCACCTTCTTGTTGATGGTCAGGCGTCCTTTGATGAAGGTGTACTGCCGCCCGTCAACCAGGTGGTCCATGAGCTTCAGCAACGCCCCTGCAACGTGCTTATCAGCATGGGCCTCGGAGTCCACTGGTGAAGCGAGAAGGAAGGGCTGGCCGCGTTTAGTTGCGTTGGCGATTGCGCCGTCAATGTCGACGCCAGGGCGCAGCGTCTTGAACAAGGTTCTCAGTGCGTCGTTCCCCTTCTGCAGCCAGCGCGCGACGCTCTCCTTGTCCCGAATCTGCGCCTGCAGAACGGGGTCGATGACAGTGTCCGCAAGGCTGCCACTCTTGGAGACGCCCTTGACCCGAGAGGCCTGCTCAGTGATGCGTAGCTTGATGTACTCGCCAAGCTTGGAGCCGGTGTTGCTGACCGTTGAATACGCCGGTCCGTTGGAGCCGCACCGGCGGACAACCTCAGCTGCGGCAATCTGAACACCGTCCTTCTCCATCAAGTCGCACACTTCCTTGATGGCGGCGATGTTCCCGCGCCTGATGCTGTTGCGTGACGCGGCAATCTCGTCGTAGAGGACGTCAGAGGCCCTGCGTTCGGGTAGCTGCGGGTTGTTCATTTCAGCGCCTTGATGGGGATGGTTCTTGAGAGGCTTCGAGCAGTTGCCTTGCTCGAGGCCATCAGCAGCTCCGAGAGTCCCCTCTGCAGATGCGGAAGGGATGCAAGGGGCGTTCGCCCCTCGAGCAGGTCCGAGGCTTGAGACGGGTCTTCTGCGGCGCCAAGCATCAACTCGACCGCCAGATTCGCCACTGATAGGCGCTGGTCGTCAGTGAGCTTGAAGTACAGGCTCGTCAAGTCGGAGTGCTCGTTGATGGCCAGGAACTTGCCGACGGCCATCTCGAGGTCCAGTGCAACCGCTTTGGACTCGAGAGCGTAATCGGGCAGGAGTTCGGCGCACGTCGAGAGGAAGTGCTCCAGCTCCAGCTGGGTCGACTGCTTGAAGCTGAAGGTCAGGTCCTGGCTCGCCTGGTCGGCCACCAGCATCAGCTGCGAGGCCGGCTCACCACCCGCGCGGTCCCCCGCCAAGAACCTCTTGTAGTCTTCGAGCTTGTGCACTGAGGCCTCATAGAGCTTCATCCTGTGCCACCACTCTGTGAGCATGTCGTTTAGCTGCCGCTCCTCTACGTCGGCCTGTCCACGCAGGAGGTCAGCCTGCGCGAAGTTCTCAGCGTCTTCGGCGTCGAGGATGGACCCCCGAAGCTTGTCGAGACCTTGAATCTTCTTGCGGATTTTCAGAATCAGCTGATTGCCCTCGATGCACTGCCCCAGCAAGAAGGCAGGGCCGGTCAACCAGAACCTGCACTGTGGGCAGGACGGGCCTCTATCGCCCACTGGCACCGCAGTGATGCGACCGTTCGTGGTGATACCGCCTTCCTCGCAGCGCGTGCCCGGGCAGATGCCTCCCAGGCGGAACTGCAGCAGGCCCGCGTTCTCCGTCATCGCGTCGAACCCGGT
>JAAPAA010000184.1 GCA_012274165.1 Thiobacillaceae bacterium | reverse complement strand
CCCGCCGGCACGGTTCGCCGAGCTGCATCGCCAGCGCGCTGGCGATGCAGCTCAATCCTCATCAACCACCACGCAGATCGATTAACCTTGCAAACCCGGACTTCCTCAATTCAGTTGGTACGCCGGTAGGGGGCAGGTCAGAAGGCCGGCGAGAAAGCGTAGCCATGCATCGACGCGCAACTGCAGGGATTCGCAGACAGGGATCTTGTCCGTTTCTATTGTTGCTGGCTTCACTCAGACCACGAAAGCACGTCCGCGCCCCAGGGAGTTGACCCGTTGGCAAAGCCCGGTTGAAGGCGGCTCAGGCTGACCTGTGTTGGCAGATAGCTGAGTGGCCCAAAAGCGGTAGTCATCGTTTGCATTGGTGGCTGCGCCGGTATGCCCAATTCAGAATGAGCGAGCATTCCGACTTCGAACATCCCGCGTGAGCGAACCCAGGTGCAAACCTGCGCAAGATCTATATGAACCTGCCAGCTACCGCCTTCGGTCGCACGGCGTTTCAGCGCTGCCGTCACGCCAATTGCCCCGAGAATGGGCCTGCCGCAGGCCGACGGGCATTCCGTTGAGCAGCAGTGGACCGGCACTGACGAAGGTTGAGTGTTACCGGGCTGAGGAACTCACTTGCACGTTGATGGTGCCGACGACAGATGCGCGGCGGCAAGGTCGCAAATCTCGCTTATCCATACCGCTCGGTCGCGAACTACCGCTCCGCGACTCTGAGCTGCCCTTCACTGGGCCGAATTTGCCGCCCAAAAGCCGTCGGTCAATGGTCGGCAGTCAGGGTCCCATTCGACAGGATGCAGAGCCAACTACCAGCGCAACACCCGTGGCCCCAGCAGCACCCCGGCCAGCGTCGGCATGGCGATCCCCAGCACGTACCAGATGGCGACGAAAGGCGCACCCGATTCCGGACAGTGCAGCGCATACACCAGTGTGCCCAGCGCCCCAGCCAACAACCCGGCACTGGCGCCGGCAAGCACGGGCCGAGTTGGGGCCAGCCCCTTCATGGCCCAAAATGTCGCCGCGAACAGAGGCAGCGAAATCAGCGCGATGTTGAAAGCACAGGTCTTCCAAGTATCGCCGAGGATAAGGTCAGCGCGTTGCGCTGGCGCGGCAGCGAGCAGCACCGTGGCTGCGACCAGCCACAGCACCAATACCGGCGCTACCAATGCAACCCAGACCGTGCCCAGACGCACGCCGGGGCGGGCCAGCCGTTCGGTCGCGATAAGACCGGCCAGCGCGAGACCGCCCGCAAACGCAAGTTTCAGCCAGAATATCCATTGGCCGGTGGCCTGGAACAAGTCGGCGCGTATGCCGAATGTGGCTGCCATCAGCAATACCGCGACCGGAACGCCGCAGCTCAGGGCGACAGCAAAGCGCCGGCCCACCGCGTTCGCGGCCACGGGTGCGGCACCGGTTGCCAGCAGGGAAATGAGGTCATCCGTTTTCATGGGTTCCCCTGATTTTCGCTGCGAGGGCCTTCAGGCCCCGGTGGATACCGATTTTGATGGCTGATTCCGACATGCCCGTGAGCTGCGCCGCCTCCACCACGGACAATCCTTCGAGCTTGACGTGCACGATGGGCAGGCGCTGGCGGTCGGGCAAACAGGCCAGCAGTTGGTTGAGGTCCCTGCTGGCCTCGGCTGCGTCGGTGTCGGACGACGCAAAGACTTCGAGCTCGTCGTCCAGCGGATCGGTCAGCGCCTCGCGCGACGCATGCGTCCGAAGCAGGTCGATCAGCTTGTAGCGCGCCATCGCGTGCACCCATGCCGTCAGTGGTAGGTCGGCCCGATAGGTGTGGCGCTGGTTATGCACCGCGAGCAGTGTTTCCTGCACCAGATCCTCCACCTCATCGGGCCGTTGAAGAAGTCGTCGTCTGAAATAGCCCCGCAAATGCGCGCTCAAGGCTTTCAGAAAGCGGTGGTAGGCCGCAGCATCACCGCTCAGTCCCTGAACCAATAACTCCCGCAGCCGGGTCTCGTTGCCCGTGAGCTCGGCTTCTCGCTCTTTAGTTCGTTCCATGCAGGCTTTGGGTTACAGCGACGGTGAAAAATATTTCTCGTCAATTTTGGTCCGAACTGTAACCCGCGGCCAGGTTCTGGCGAACTACATCGCTACACAGGACCCCATGGAGATAGACCGTGCAGTTCAAACGCATACCGAATGGAAGACCCGACCCTGGACCCCCGCTGTCGCCGGGTGCACCTGTAAAGGGACATTCGCTGAAATCTCGAACACCAACGATTCAGCCGGGATGGTTACGGACCATGCACTGGCTCAATGCCTTGGCTGTCGTCGTTCTCATGATGAGCGGCTGGCGGATCTACAACGCCACCGCATTTCTCGGCCTCGCAATCCCCAAGAGCATCACGCTGGGCGGCTGGCTGGGGGGTGCCCTGCAGTGGCATTTTGCCGCCATGTGGGTCCTGAGCGTCAACGGTTCGCTATATCTGGCTGTCAACCTGGCAAGCAATCGCCTGCGCCACAAGTTCTTTCCCCTGTCGGCCAGAACATTGGCGGCTGACATCCTGGCCGCGCTCAAAGGCCGGCTGGCTCATGCTGATCCACAGCACTACAACATGGTGCAGCGCCTGGCCTATTTGTTTGTGATGCTCGACAGCGTGCTGCTGGTTGCTTCCGGACTGGTGCTCTGGAAGTCAGTGCAATTCCCACTGCTGCGCGATCTTCTGCTGGGATATGAGGGAGCGCGCCGGGTTCACTTCTTTGCCATGGCGGCACTGGCTGCGTTCGTGGCGATTCATTTGGTGATGGTGGCGCTGGTGCCGCGCACATTGGTTTACATGGTCCGTGGTCGCTAAGGAGGCCATGCAATGATCATCAAACCCACGACCCGGCTGGCTATCGATGGCGATGCCGTCTTGAAGGAAGCGGTCAATCGCATCAGCCACGCCAGCAGGAGCGCCCAGCCGGCGCGGCGCGACTTCTTGCGCCGCTCACTCACGCTGGGCGGCCTGGCCATGCTCACCGGCTGCACGCTGGTCGACGAGGCCAGCGTCGAGACGGCGCTGACCCGGATCTCCCGCATGAACGACGAAGTGCAGGGCTGGCTATTCGATCCCAATCGCCTGGCGCCAACCTACCCCGACTCGATGATTACCCGCCCTTTTCCCTTTAACGCCTACTACGGTGAAGACGAAGTGCGGGAGGTGGCGGAAAGCAGCTACCGCCTTGAAGTCACCGGCTTGGTCGCTGACAAGCGCAAATGGGCTCTGTCCGACTTGCGGGCCATGCCGCAGACTGACCAGGTCACCCGCCATATCTGCGTGGAAGGGTGGAGTGCCATTGGTAAGTGGGGCGGTGTCTCTTTTGCCCGCTTTCTTCGCCATGTCGGGGCTGATCTAAGCGCCAAGTACGTGGGCTTCAAATGTGCCGACGATTACTTCACCAGCATTGACATGCCCACCGCGCTGCACCCTCAGACTGTGCTGGCGCTGACCTACGACGGACAACCCCTGCCGCCCAAGTACGGCTTTCCGATGAAATTGCGCATGCCCACCAAGCTGGGCTACAAGAATCCCAAACACATTCAGGCGATTTTCGTCACAAACACCTACCCCGGAGGCTACTGGGAAGACCAGGGGTACAACTGGTTCGGAGGCAGCTGAGCATCGCTGCTCGGACGCCCTGATAACCCGGCATTACTGCCACTTCAACATCACCTCAATGGAGTTCACTATGAAAAAGATCGCCTCAGCCCTTCTCTCCATCACCCTCTTGCTTTCGGGAACTACGGCTTTCGCTCAGGATGCCATGAAAAAAGACGACATGGCCAAAGATGCCATGGCCAAAGTCCCGATGAATAAGGCCAGCATGGCCAAGGAGAGCATGAAGAAGGACGCCATGGCCAAGGACGCCATGGGCAAGGACACCATGGCCAAAGACGCGATGAAGAAGGATGCCATGGCGAAGGACGCGATGGGTAAGGACGAGATGAAGAAGTAGGCGTGTTGGGGAAGGTGTTGCGTAGCGGGAGTATCCGCCCAGTAGCACGGGTTGCCTGCCCGTTGCGGAGCCCCGCCAACGCCAGTTGCCACGAACCGGTGCCGTGACTTCATGCGATGGACATGGATTCAGGACGCACGATTCGACCTGATTGAAAGAATGGAGAGCACATCATGTTTGGACTATCTTCCGCAACGGGCAGGCAACCCGTGCTACTGGGCGGATACTCCCGCTACGCAACACCTTCCCCAACACGCCTACTTCTTCATCTCGTCCTTACCCATCGCGTCCTTCGCCATGGCATCCTTCTTCATCGCGTCTTTG
>JAAPAA010000183.1 GCA_012274165.1 Thiobacillaceae bacterium | reverse complement strand
TCGTAAGGCCCTCTGGCTCGAGGAATATCTGATGGCTCGCCTTGCCCGCGAAACGGTGGATCTTGTCCTCGATCGAAGGACAATAGCGCGGGCCGACGCCTTCGATCACCCCGGTATACATGGGCGAGCGGTCGAGACCGCCGCGAATGATTTCGTGGGTGCGTGCATTGGTGTGTGTAATCCAGCAAGGTAGCTGCCGCGGATGCATCGCGCGGTCGCCCATGTAGGAAAACACCGGCGCTGGGTCGTCGCCCGGCTGTTCCTGCATGGCGCAAAAATCGATGGAACGGCCATCGATGCGCGGCGGCGTCCCGGTCTTTAGACGGCCGCGTGGAAGCTTGAGTTCACGCAGACGCGCCGCCAAGCTGATCGATGGCGGGTCCCCCGCTCTCCCGGCTGGGTAATTGGCCATGCCGACGTGGATCAGCCCGGACAGAAAGGTACCCGCGGTCAGTACCACTGTACGCCCGCTGAAACGTATGCCCAGTTGCGTCACCACGCCGCTTACCCGGTCGCCTTCCAACGTCAGGTCGTCCACCGCCTGCTGAAACAGGGTCAGATTCGGCTGGTTTTCCAAACGCCCCCGGATCGCCGTCTTGTATATCATCCTGTCGGCTTGGGCGCGGGTCGCGCGCACTGCCGCGCCTTTGCTCGAGTTGAGTATGCGGAACTGGATGCCTGCTTCGTCGGTGGCGATGGCCATGGCGCCGGCCAGCGCGTCGATTTCCTTGACCAAATGCCCTTTGCCGATGCCACCAATCGAAGGGTTACAGGACATCTGCCCCAGGGTTTCGATGTTATGCGTGAGCAGCAAGGTGCTGCAGCCAGCCCGGGCGGCGGCGAGCGCAGCCTCAGTCCCGGCGTGCCCGCCGCCAACCACGATCACGTCGAAACCAATAGGGAAATCCATGCGCCGCTGCAGTGCTAAAGACGCGCGATTTTACCCTCATTTACCGCAATCCGTAAGCCATTGTTCCACGTGGAACAAAGAGAAAATCCGGGAACCGCGGCTACGCGAGACGAGGCCCCACTGCGTCTGAGCTGGGGCCACGGTCAAATGCCGCTTCGATGTTCCACGTGGAACCTATGCATGCAGCGATCCACGGCGGCGCCAATACACACCGCGAGAACGTACGCGCATTTTTCCGGATCAAATCTAGCTGCTGCCGCCCGAAACCAAACCGAGATAGCTCTCAATCACGCGCGGATCGGAAGCGAGATCCGCGCTTTCGCCCTCGACGGCGATTTCACCGGTTTCGAGCACGTAACCGTAATCGGCCACCTGCAGCGCGGCGCGTGCATTCTGTTCCACCAGGAGGATGGAGACGCCGGTCTCACGCAGACCGGCGATCACGCGGAATATATCGCGCACAATCAACGGCGCCAAGCCCAGGCTGGGCTCATCCAGCATCAGCAGTCGCGGACGGCTCATCAGCGCCCGGCCCAGCGCGAGCATCTGGCGCTCACCGCCGGAAAGCGTGCCGGCAAACTGTCGCCGGCGTTCCTTCAAACGTGGAAACAACTGATATACCTGCTCGAAATCGGCGGTGATGGTCTTGTCGCGTTTGCGATACCGGTGAAAGGCGCCGAGCACCAGATTGTCCTCTACTGTCATGGCGGCAAACAGTTCGCGCCGTTCCGGGACCAGGCACAGGCCGCGGCCGACGCGCTGCTCCGGCTCGACGCCGTTGAGGTCGGTGCCGACATAGCCAACTTTGCCGCTGGCGGGCAACATGCCCATGATTGCGGCCAAGAGCGTGGTCTTGCCCGCGCCGTTGGGGCCGATGACCGTGACGATCCTGCCCTCATCCACGCTCAGCGCAACGCGGTGCACGGCTTCCACCTTTCCGTAAGCCACGCAAAGATCGCGCACCTCCAACAGCCGGCTCATTTCACGCTGCCCAGGTAAGCCTCCAGAATCACGGGGTTGGTCTGGATTTCCTGGGGCAAACCCTCAGCCAGCTTGTCGCCGAAATCCATCACCACCAGCCGGTCAACCAGTTTCATGACGAAATCCATGTCGTGCTCTACCAGCAGGATGCTCATGCCCTCGTACCGGAGTTTGCGCAAAAGCTCGGCGAGCGAGCGCTTTTCCTGATAGCGCAGCCCGGCTGCGGGCTCATCGAGCAGCAGCAGCACCGGATCGGCGCACAGCGCCCGCGCAATTTCCAAAATGCGCTGCTGGCCGAGTGCCAAGCTACCCGCCTGCTCGTGCAGCGAGGCCCCCAAACCCACGCGCTCCAACTGGCGTGCGGCTTCCGCGAGCAGCATCGCCTCCTCCGCGCGTTCCAAGTGGAGCGCGGCGCTGATCACGCCTTTGCTGCCGCGCAGGTGCGCGCCGATCGCCACGTTCTCCAACACGCTCATCGTCGGCAGCAGCCGCACCTGTTGAAAAGTGCGCGCCAGGCCGCGCGGGACGATAGCGCGTTTGGACAGCCTATCGATGCGCTCACCGCGAAAATGCACCTCACCGTCGGTGAGCGGCAGCAAGCCCGTGATCAGATTGAATACAGTGCTCTTACCGGCCCCGTTGGGAACGATCAACCCCAAAATCTCTCCGCTGCGCATGGCAAAAGACAGGTCGTTCACCGCTATCAGGCCGCCGAACGTCTTGCGCGCCATCTTTACCTCCAGCAAGGCTTCACCCGCCGCAGGCCGTACTCGCCGCTGCAAAGCCGGTACGTTTGCCGGCAGCCGTTTCCTCGGCGCTGGAAAATACCGCACCGCGAGCGGCATGATTCCCTCGCGCGCACGCTGCAGCAGGAGTACCAGCAGCATGCCGAAAACAATCATTTCAAAATTGCCGCTTTGTCCGAGGAGTTTGGGTAACAGATCCTGCAACCACTGTTTGAGTATTGTCAGAATCCCCGCTCCCACCACCGCACCCCAAACCGAGGCGGCGCCGCCTACAACCGCCATGAACAGGTACTCTATGCCGGCGTTAATCGAAAATGGGGTTGGATTGACGAAGCGGAGCAGATGCGCATAGAGCCAACCTGACAGACTGGCGAGCAGCGCGGCAT
>JAAPAA010000182.1 GCA_012274165.1 Thiobacillaceae bacterium | reverse complement strand
GGGTTTGGGTGGCGCTTAGTAAGTGAAGGGTCGATACCCGAAGGGCTCTCAAGAAGCTAGCTATAGGAGAGTGAGTCCCGTGGCACGGAATCGGGCTCGCGATCAAGCTAGCTTCCAAGTTGCCCGGTAATTCCTAATGATCGCGCGGGGCTGCTCTAACAGAGTGGACCGCGACTCAGACAATATCTGTTGTAGTTCCGCGCGGAGCGCTGGGAGTAGGTCGGGTCCCCCTCGATAGCGTTTGGTGTAGTACCGCATCGAGGGGGTAATGAGGTGACTCCCGACCAGGTGAGACAGGCAATCAAGAAGAATACGGAGATAGACTAGATTCAGTGGTACTTCATCGGGTACAGAACGCACATTCAGATGAACCTGCTGGGCATAGACAGTAGCGTGAGAGTAGTCGGATAGTAGGCCCCAGAACTCGCTGAAGGGTGCAATATCCGGCGAGCAGATCTTCTTAAGAATACCGTTCGACAAATAGACCGAGTTTCCCTCCTTCCATTTTTCGTAAAGTGATGTGTCGTGGCTAACGGAACAAAACTTCGCGATTAGCAAGGATTCGTAGACGTGACGAAGAATGGAGCGCGCGGGACCGTAGAGGCCAAGTCGCGTCAGCTTAAGACTCGTATGAAGCGCGATCAGATTCTTGTGCAGCGTTGAAAACAAGACCGTGGTGGCCTTGTTCTGAATGGCAATGCTTGGCGCATTGAACACCCATGTGTGCTGGGAAACCATCGCGTAGAGGCAGTCCATGCCTGATCGAAGCAGGGTAATGTCTCGTCTATGCTCGTTGTCTACAGCAGTAGCATTCTCCGATTCGATTGCCTCTACTAGGGCCATAAAGCGTTCGTCCCCGCGGTAGTCCAGATCGCGTAAATTGACTTCGGTGTGCTCAGGCATACGGTCCTAGAATAATCGGAGACAGCCCCATTTTGTATGTGGGCGAGGGGTGGCTCAGGCTGCTTCGGCGTGCAGCCGCACCCCAAGCGCCCGCGCAACCTTGAGCACAGTCGCGAAGCTCGGATTGCCGTTCTCGCTGAGCGCCTTGTAGAGACTTTCCCGGCTCAGCCCGGCATCGCGAGCAACCTGCGACATGCCTTTGGCGCGTGCGACGTCACCCAGTGCGCGGGCGATGCCCGCCGCATCGTCCGGCGCCTCTTCCAGCCAGGCGTCGAGGTAGGCAGCCATTTCCTTGGGAGTGCGCAGCTGCTCGGCGACGTCAAGGGAAATGGTTTTAGTCTTGGTGGTCGATTTGGTCGAAGTCTTGAGCATGACCGGAGTGTATCCTGTGGGATACAGGCGTCAAGGGTGCTGATTGTGGAGTGTTACTCGACAGCGCCCTCATCCCCATGACACGTACACCCCGGCTCAGTGCTGACGGTCCCGTCGCAGCACACGATCTTGCCGGCGCGGCAGCCGCAGAGGCCTTTGTGGGCTGTGCAGCAATTGAGTTGGGAGACATGCGGGCCCTTTGCATTCGCCTGGCAGGCTGGCGGTGAAATCGTTTCCAGCGTTGCGGCGACGGACGTGCTCTTCACGGTCGAATCGGCGGCAGCCGGGAGCAGGAAGCAGGTCGGGACGAAAGCCAGGACGGCGAGCAGGGTATGGATGCGCATGGGAGTCTCCTTGATATGAAGCGGACTGACTCACTATAGCCGAACGCGCACGAGCTTACCCATCGCGCAGCAGCAGCCCCAATATCAGCGCGGCGAGCACCAGAATCGCCGCCAGCAGGGTGAAGGCGCTGCCGTAGCCGGCGACGCTGACCATGAAGCCGGTGAACACCGGGCCGATCGACTGGCCGACGTCCATGACGGTGCGCAGCACGCCCATGGAGGAGCCGTAGCGGCCGTCGCGGGTGAGGTCGGCGACAAGCGCGGTGGTGGAGGAGGTGACGGTGGCGAAGCCGATGCCGAATGCCAGGCTTAGTACCGACAGGCCGATGAAGCTGGGGGCAAACGGCAACAGCACGACGCTCGTCGCGCCGATCAGCAGGCCGGGCAGGATGACGCGCCGGCGTCCCACGCGGTCCGACACCTTGCCCATCAGCGGCTTGGCGAACACGATGCTGACAAGCTGCACGCCGAGGATGACGCCGATCTGCCACGCAGGGATGCCGAGCGAGGCGGCGAACAGGGCGAGGAAGGATTCGATGGCGCCGAACACCAGGTATTGCGCGGCTTCGATCAGGCTCACCAGCATGATGCTGCGGTCGCGCAGCACGGTTGTCAGGCTAGCCCAGAAATGCGGGAGTTCCAGCTTCGTCTTGGGCAGGGGCGTATGGTCGCGCTGCGCCAAGACCGCCCCGGCAGGGGCGAGCGTTTGGCGGCGTACCCCTTGTTGCTGCGGGTGCAGCAAGAGGCCCACCGCCAGCGCCAGCACGCCGCTGACGGCGCAGGCGATGTAGACGGCGTGGAAACTGGCCAGCGAGATCAGGCTGCCGCCGAGAAACGGCGCGATGGAACGCCCGACGATGGTGACCGAGGAATAGGTGGAGAGCCGGGCCGCACGTTCCGTGGTGTAGCGTTCGGCGATCGCCGCGTTCGCCACGGTGCCGAAAATCGCCGTGGCGAAACCGTGATAGAAGCGCACCGCCATCAGCTGTGGGGCCGTCTTGACCAGCAGATACAGGAAGGGCGCAGTGGCGAATACGACCAGCGACGCCAGCAGCAGGCGCCGCGAGCCGAGATAGTCGGACAGCGCGCCGGCAGGGTAGCTGATGAAGATGCCGGGAATCGTCGAGGCCATGACGATCCAGCCGATTTCCGCCGGCGTGGCGTGGAGCGAGTGTGCGAACAGCGGCAGCACCGGGGTTTTCGACAGGGTGGAGCTAAAGATGGCCAAGCCGCCGATGAGGGAGATGAGGATGAAGAACGGTCGCCGGGCTGGTTTCATGGGGGGCACAATGGGTTTTTTTTGAATGTAATGCGAAATCGTGAAGCGTGCGAATGCAAGGAGAGCCATGCATGAACCCGAACGCGCCAACTGAGCCGCGCAGACAATGAAACCGTCGGTCACTTCCCCGCTGGTCCTGTTTGGCGCCTTCGACCGCCACAATTTCGGCGACCTGCTGTTTCCGCATGTGATGACGGCGCTGTTGCCAGGGCGGCCGTTCGAATTTTCCGGTTTGGTCGCGCGCGATCTGCGGGCGTGCGGTGGACACAGGGTGAGCGCGCTTGGGGCGCGGCCACCGCCCGCCAGCCTGATCCATGTTGGCGGTGAACTCCTGACCTGTGCTGCCTGGCAGGCCGCGGTGATGTTGCTCGATCCGGCCGAAGCAGCTAAGGCTATCGTGCACTACGACGATGATCCGGTTGCCGCAGCCGAGTGGTCCACCAAGCAACTGGGCACGTCGCGGAGCATTCCCTATGTGGCGGGGCGCGGTGCCGTTGCGCCGGGCGGACGCTTGATCTTCAACGCCGTGGGCGGGGTGGAATGGGCGTTTCTGACGGCGGCCCAGCGTGTGGAAGTGAAGGCGGCGCTCGTGCAGGCGGACTGGGTCAGCGTGCGCGATCACGTCACGCAAGACGCGTTGCGCGCTGAGGGCATCGATGTCCCGCTATGCCCCGATCCGGCCGTGATGGTGGCGGAATGTTGCGGCGAGGTGATCCGGCAACACCAGCAGCAGGGTGCGGTGAAGGAGATTCAGGCTGCTTGTCCGCAAGGCTATCTGGCGTGCCAGTTCAGCGGGGAGTTCGCAGACGATGCCAGTCTCGATGCGTTGGCGCAGGGCTTGTCGCAGGTGGCGGCCAGAACGGGTCTGGGGCTGGTGCTGTTCCGGGCCGGCGCCGCGCCGTGGCACGACGATCCGGCGCTGATCGAAAAGATGCAGCACCGGCTGCCGCCCGGCTTGGCGCGGCTGTTTCCGTCCCTGCACCTGTGGGACATCTGCGCCCTTATCGCCGCCAGCCGGGGGGTGGTCGGCAGCAGCCTGCACGGCCGGATTGTTGCGCTGGCCTATGGCTTGCCGCGGGTCAGCCTGATGCCGCCGCAACAGGGCGGGCGTCCCGACAAACGGACGGCCTTTGCCGAAACCTGGGAGCCGGAATCGATACCTCGCAGCGTGGCGGCCAGCCAGATCGAGCGCGCCGTGATGCAGGCGCTGGCTGTACCCGCCAGCCTGTTGCAGGAGAATGCGGCCGACCTTTGTGCGCGCTATCTGCAAAGCCAGTCGCAATGGAGTGGCCTGCTTACGCCATGAATCAGGCCAGCCAGGCGGTCTTGCGCAATAATCCGGAAACCCTCCACAGGCCTGAACCTACACCATGCCGATTGCTGCACTGTCTCCCGCCGAGCTGCGCCTGACCATCGATCCCGCCTCGCTGGGATTCGCCGACACCTCCGAACTGCAGCAGGAGCCGCTGCCGTGGATCGGCCAGGCGCGCGCCGAAGCGGCCGCGCGATTCGGCCTCGGCATGGATCAGCCCGACTACAACCTGTTCGTGCTGGGC
>JAAPAA010000181.1 GCA_012274165.1 Thiobacillaceae bacterium | reverse complement strand
GGATGAACGAGGTGGCGGGGCTCAGCCGTCGGCTGGCCCGCACGCTCTTTCACCAGATGGTGAAGTTTGGTGTCACGTTGGAAAAGCGGCAGGTGCTGCTCGGGCGCTTGGCGGACATCGGGGCCGACACCTTCGCCCTCGCCGCCACCTGCGTGTTTGCGCAGAAGCTGCTCAACGAAGGCGAACCGGAAGCGAAGCTTTTCCTGCTGGTCGACGATTTCCGGGCCCAGGCGATGATGCGCATCCGTCAAAACTTCGACGGACTGCGCAACAACGCCGACCAACACGGCTACGACCTGGCGCAGGAAGTCATCGCCGGAAAGCACGAGTGGATCGAGCGTGGGATCGTGTGAGCGAGAGCGTCCTCGGCCACAGTTCGTGCCTATCTGACGGATCTTCCTTGAAAAACAGCAATTAATCACAGTGCCTGAGAGCGGAAGAATGGCTAAAATAAGTTGTCACTAATAATGCATCTTTAAGCTTGCCGGCCCGATCCGCCAACGCCAACGTCGGGACCGTGTTCATCAAGCGCAACTCCAGCCGGCAGGGCGGCAAGACCTACCATTCGGTGTTGCTGGTGGAAGGCGTAAGAGTGCCTCAGACACAGCCGCGGGGCCGACCCCGGAAGGATGTTGAGGTCAAGACGCGCGTCGTCCACCGCGCGCTCGCCAATCTCTCGCGTCTGCCGGAGCCCTTGGTTGGCTTGATTGAACAGTACTGCAAGGGCGAGGTCCCGACGGGTGCGGCCCCCAGCGTGCAGATGGGATCGTGCTACGGGGTGTTGGCCGGCTTGCATGCCTTGGCGGGTGACTTGGGCCTGGTGGCTGCGCTGGGCCCAGATCGATCAGCGAAGCTCGCTTTGTTCATGATCTACGCGCGGGTCGCCTGGCAGGGCAGCCGATTGGCCGCGGTGCGCTGGGCCGAGGACCATGCGGTGGCCGCGGTCCTGGGTCTGGACGCCTTTGACGAAGATGATTTATACGCCGCCTTGGAGTGGCTGCAGGCCAATCAGGAGCGCATCGAGCGGGCGCTGGCGCCCAAGCGCGAACCGGGGGCGGCTTTTTTGTATGACGTGACCTCATCCTACTTTAGGGGTATTTATGTGACTCCACCGACCACTACTGGTTGTGGTGACCGAGGGAATCGTAGGTCGTTGGCGGGACTTGGACGGCTTGCTGGGCGAGCCGGTAGAAGAGTTTGCCGCGCGAGGCGGAGGTGCGTCGGTTGAAGCGGAAGGTAAATTCGTCGAGGTAGTCTTGCAGATACTGCGGGGCGACGGCGCCTTGATGCGTGCCCATGAGCCAGCGCTTGAGCAGCGAGATGACGCGATGGACGCGTGGCAGCAGGTGATCGGCATCGGCGGGCTGGTGATGTTGGACCATGCGTTGGTGGACATAGCCCTGGAGTTCTCGATACGCTTGCAAGCCATCGGTCTGGACGGTGGAACCCGGTTCGATCACTTCGGCGATGAAGCCGTGGAGGGTCGTTCTGGTGACATCCGGGATGTGGCGAAGCCGAATCCGGCCGAGGGCTTGGCCATCGACTTCGGCTGCGACGGCGATCAGGGCCTTCTCGTAGGTTTGCCGACCGCGCACGCCCTCTTCTTCGCCGCCCCAATACGCTTCGTCCACCTCGACGATGCCGCGCAATCGATCCCGGCCGGGCCGGATCATCGCTCGCCTCAGCTTGTGCAATACGCTCCACGCCGTCTTGTAACTGCCCAGACCGAGCACCCGTTGCAGCCCCAGAGCACTCACCCCGTTCTTCTGGCTGGTGATCTGCCACATCGCCCGAAACCAGAGTGTCAGTGGCAGTTTGCTGTCTTGAAACACCGTTCCCGCGGTCGTTGAGACCTCCCGCCGGCATTCCACACAACGCCATAGATCGCGCCGGATCTGCAAGGATTTGCGCGCCGAGCATTTCGGACAGACAAACCCTTCCGGCCACCGCAGCGCAGCCAGATAGCTCCGGCAGGCCGCTTCCTCGCTGAAACGCCGCTCCAACTCCAACATGGTCTTTGGATAATCCTCTGCCATGGCCCAAAACACTACCGATTGGGGTCGGTGGAGTCACGTAAATACCCCTATTCTCAATTGAGCACTGGAATGGAGCAGGGCAGCGGTTGAGTGCCTATACGATGAGGCGTCGTTTCGCTGCGAAAAAGATCCGTCGGACCAGCGCCAGGTTTTCTTCGTTCATGCAGCGACCACCGCGTATCAGGTGCGAGCAGTAGAGTCCCCAGCTGAACGGTTTTCCCGTCTTGCGTGATGCTTCATGCGTTGCATGGACCGCTGCTTGCGCGTCACAAGTTAACTGATTTCGGCGTTGCTCTTTTTCCTGCTCCTCGCGCGCGCCGCGCGCGGCGTCTAGAGTGGCCAGTAGTTCAGGGCAAAACTTGTATAAACGGTCAGGGCTGACCTTTAACTCCGCCGCAAGGTGGTGCAGGCCGTGGTAGGAGGCCGGCAACGTGGTGATGGGATGTGCATCAAGTTTGTGCTGCAGCGCGTCATCGGTAACCTGTTCAAGGTGGCGCCAAGGCAGGGCGCGCGAGAGAACCTGGCCTGGAGCCACTCGCTTGTCCCGGAGAAAGCTGACCGGCGGAATCCCCACGTGGTAGCAGGCAGCGAAGATGCGCAGAATCGCGAGGGGGCGTGTTTGCCGGAGCGCATGGTGGGCAGCCGGGACCGGAATTCCATAAAACCTAGCGAATTGCGATAGCGTGCGAGCGCCGTTTGCCTCGGCGATACCCTGAAGTGCAGTGATGAAGCGCAT
>JAAPAA010000180.1 GCA_012274165.1 Thiobacillaceae bacterium | reverse complement strand
GTTATTGCCGATACGCAAAGGCTTGTAGCCCACGTCCCGACCCGCCCAGATCGTGCTGGTCTGGCCCACCGCGACGTGCTGCGCGGTGAGCGAAACATCGCGGATGTCGAGACCTGCGATGAACTCCACCGGTTTTGGGAAGTTGAGAGTGTTCTGCGTCTCGCTGCTCTCCGGCGTGTAAGTGATGCTGCCGGTCTCGGCGTAAACGCGCACCGGATCGGTGTCGTTGAGGTGAGTGAGGGTTGGCGCGTGGTACTCCGCCGTACCCTGGACCGAGAACAGCAAGCTATCAGCCTTGACTCCTTCTACATCGAATCCTTTGGTCGGCGCCCGGATTGCCGGCAGACGCGCCGGATCCACGTCGGACATGGCTACGCCGCCCGCAAAAGAAACATCGCCGTGTGCCAGCAAATGCAACTGACCCTGACTGGATGGGTACATGGCCAAGGCATCATCCACCGCCAGGCTGCCGTTCAGCGCCGCAGCGGTCAGCGAACCGGGATAGACAAAATGCGTACGCTGGCCAACCAGGCCGTACCCCAGATCATCTACCATCAGGCCGCTGGCTACGTGGTTGATGGCATTGCTGAGTTCGATGTCGCCCTGGGCGCTCACCAGACTGGCCGCGCTGGCGTCGCCATACGTGAAGAAATCGGTGTTATAGGATGACTTGTAGTTGCCGCCGCTCGTCAGGCCAGTCGTCAGCTTACCAGTCGCCGCCACCGTCGGGTTGAACACCGTTTCCAGCGCCAGCCCGTTGCGCGCAAACACCTGCATCTGGCTATCGCCCATGGCGAGAACCAGGTTGCGGTTGTCGCTGGTATCGGCATCCAGATCGCTCGCCGGCATGGCCCCGATGGCCCCTTCCGCCGTCACGCGGCCCTCGCCCTTTTGCACGTAAAGGAAGCTGCCGCGGATATCGCCGCCGGCGTGCATGTCGGCGCTGCCGCCGCCGGTTTCGAACAGCTTGCTGCCCGCATTTTGCGCGGCATAATCGCGCCCGCTGGTGGGCAGGGAAACCGCCAGATTGTCGATGTCTTGGCCGGCCTCAATCCGCACGTTGCCGCCGCCCAGTGCGCCCACGCCCTGGTTGAAATATTGATACGCTACGCCCCAGGCCGGGCTGACCGTGATGCCGCCGGCGCTGTCCGTCGTGCCGCGCCGCTGCAACCAGTTGTTGGTCAACTGGCCGAACTCGGGGGCGACGATGGAACCCGCTGCAAGGATGCTGAGCGCGCCGCCGTCGACGCCAAACGCCACCTTACTGAAGTGGGTGTCAGTCGCCTTACTGTAGGCGTCGGGATTGCTGTCGGCGCGGCCCGCCGTGTAGATCACCGAGGCGCGGTTGTAGGTGTCGTCGCTGTTGCGGCCAATCTGCACGTCGCTGCCCGCCGCGATCTGGATCGAACCGGTGCCGGTACGGATCAGCTTGCCGCCCTTGAGCACGAAGTCACCGCCGCCCGTCACCACGGCCAGCGGATCGGCTGCGTTCAGGTCGGCGCCGGCGGTCAGCCGATACGACCAGGACGGCGTGCTCTTCAGCGTGCCCGTGGTGGCCACGCTGGTGAAACCGTCGCTCAGACTGTTGTTGATCAGCAGACTGCCCGGCGCGCGCAGGGTCAGCGTACCGGGCTCGGAATTGAAGACCAGCGTGCCGAAATCGGTATCGCTGTTGAAGCTCATATCGCCGCTGCTGCGAATTTCCACTCCGGGCCGCAGATGGAATTCGCTGCCCAACCCGGTTCCAGTTGGCCCGGTCCCGGCCAGCCGGCTGCGCGCGGTCGCGGCGCTGTTCATGTAAGTCTGCGTATTGGTCTTGATCGCGTTTACCTGCGTGGTGCCGACCGTGTCGTAATCGAATACCCGGTTGCCCAGGGCCTCGACCAGCGCCGCACCGTTGATGCGGGTGCCGATCGCGCCCTGGCCCGCGTTGTCGTCATACGTGCCCAGCGCCTGGGTGATGCGAACGTCGGTGCCGTCCGCCAGTCGCGGCGCCTGCAGGTGGACCCGCCCGCCGCTGGTCTGGCTCAGCACGATGTCCGCAGCGCCTGCGGTATTGCCGGCGAACCGGACTTCACTCGGCAAGGTGCCGCTCACGTCTATCGTCGATCCGTTTTCCAGCACCAGTGCGCCGTTGTTGTCGTCCTCTGCGACATGGTCGCGGTCCGTGCCGCTGATCAGCCAGACCCCGCCGCCGCGTTGCGCAGCGCCGGTGGCCTGGGCGTCGATCAGCGCCCCGTTGCGCAAATACACCTCCTTGCCCGCAGCGGCCACGACCGAACCGCCGGAAGCGGCTTGCGCGTCCAGGGTGCCGGCGATGTCGAGCGTGCCTGCGTCCGCCGACAATGCCACCTGCTGCGCCTTGACCATATCGCTGGCGGCAACCGTGAGGTCGCCGCTGCGCTGGCGCACGCTGAAGCTGTCGCCAAAGCCATCCATGTGCTGCAACAGCGCGGAGAAATCATTGAGGGTGAGCGCATCGCCATCATCGATCGCATGGGCATCCAGCTTGAAGCTGCCCTGCCAGGGATGGGGGATTGCGGCGCTCGCGACGACCGTGCCCACAAGCTGCCCGCCCAGCGCGAAGCTGCCGGTCGGAGCCTTGATCGCCAAGCGGCCCGCATCCGCACCGCCCTGACCACTGACATCAACCGTCGCGCCCTGCTCGACGACGATGTCGCCGGCTTGCGCTTCCAGCGTGGTGGAGCCACCCGCGACCGCAACCTCGACGCTGTCGGTTGCGCCCTTGAATTGACGGATCACCCCGCCGGTAAATATGCGCGAGCCGCTCAGCAGTTCCAGCTTGCCCGTCGTCGCCGAGATGGCCAGCGCGCCAGCCGCCAGTTCGATGTCACCGCCGTGGCGCACGCTGCCGCCTGTCAGATTCAGCTTGCCGCCCAGCGGCGCGTCGCCCAGCACCGGCAAGACTTCTCCCACTGCTGCCTGGTAACGCGCGGTAGTGAGCACGCCGTCGGCCGTGAGCGCCACATCGCTGCCGTTGTAGCCGGTGATGCGCTGCGATATCAGCGTCAGATCGCCGCTGACGGCGAGACCGTCGTGCGGATCGCTGCCGTCCGCCTGTTGGCCGGCATCCTGCGCCACTCCGGCAATCTCGCCACGGGCAATCAAGTTGACCGCATCGAATCCCGCCGTAGCGACCTGCCCCGCGCCGAATGCGATGGTGTCAGCCACCACATTCATCGTCCCGCCGCCGACAGCAGATGCCGTGTCCTTCAGCGCGCTGCCATCCGGATTGCCAAACCGCACGTTCTGCGCGGTGACCTTGAACTGACCCGGCAGCAAGCTCGCGAAACCGGCGCCCTCGAAGCTCAGGCTGTGCGCCGCCGAACTGCCGAGCGAGGCATCGCCATAGATATCGAAATTGCTGTAACTCTTGAGCACCACATTCCTGGGATTGCCCAGCGACTGCAACAGCGCGTTGGTGACGAATACGCCTTCGACGACGTGATCGACCTGACCCAGCGCGATGCGCCGCGCACCCAGTTGCAGCCCGGCGTTTTCGCCCAGGCTCACCGTGCCCAGGTTAAATGCGGTGTAGGTGGCGTCGAGATTGACGCTCTTCTCGCCGTAGATGCTGGCGCCCACGCCGGTGTAAAAACCGTTGGCCGGATCGCCGCCGTCCGTGCTGACCTCGCGCCGGATCACGCCGCGCAACGCGCCGCTGGATGCGCGCAGCAGCACGCCGTCGCCGGAACCGGCGTTGCCGGTTTCGCCGAACACCAGAGTTTCATGGTTGAGGCCGCCAGCACCAACGCCGCGCACTACGGCGTGATCGGCCAGGGTCACTTTCGCGCCCACCAGCATCACCTCCGGCGCCTGCAGCGGATGCGCCGCGCCGGTCTCAACCAGAATGTCCTGCGCCACCTGCTTGACCTTCACCTGATCGACCACCGTATGGCCCTGATCGTCCTTGATCGCCTCGCGGGTGCCGCCCAGCATCAGGCTGTCCACGCCGTAACTGGCCAGCAGATCGACATCCAGCACGAGGTAATCGTCTGGGTTGGCAACGTGCGGCGCGCTGCCGTCGGTGACCGCAATCCTGTTCGAGGCAATGTCCAGCTCGCCGCCCAGCGCGCTGGTGGGCCGGCTGAAATCGATGGCGCCATCCAGTTGCAGGGACGTGGTCGCGTCTATCCCCAGACGCCCGGCATCCGGGCCGAACTTCGGCATGGCCAGGTCATACAGCGCGGCGATCCCCGGGATCAACTGGCTGGCGCGGTAATCGTGAATCTCCGAGCGCCCGCTCGGTGTTTGCGCCTTCAGTGCGGCGGCGCTGAACTGGAACTCGAACCCCGCACGGCTGGTGACGACCGACCTGGAGGCGACTTCGAAACCGGACCAGCGGGTCTGCCCCACATCTGTGCTGCCCAGCGAGGAGCGATACCCGGCAACCAGATAAGAGCCGTCGCTGCGTTGCGCGTTTTGCGCGGCGCTCATGTCGGTCGTGTTCGCGACCGCGCGTATCGCCACCGCACCCGGCAACAGGGCGTAGTGCGCAGGCAACAGCGTGTAGTAACCGGCCTGGATGTTGAGGCTCGGGATGGCCGACAGATACACGCTGTCGCCCGGCTTCACCTGTTGCGATGCACCCGTTCCCAGCACCCGCCCGGAGGCCGCGAGCGCGCCCTGCGCGGCATTGTAAGCATACTGCGCGTACTGGAAGTCGAACGGCGCGGCCTGACCCGCACTGGCGGGCATGATGGCGTACACGCCGGGCGTGGCCAGGTAATCGTTGGTGCCGCCGGGCCCGGGCGAAAACTCGTAGCCGTAGAGATCGCCACCGCCGGACAGGTCGAGTTGGGCGCCCGCCTGCTGGATCACGGCATTGCCTTTGAGCAGCACATCCTTGGTCGGCAGATTCAGCGTCCCATCCGCACCGGAAAAGACGGTACGCACGCTGGCCGTCGTCCCGACGTTGAGGTCGTAGACCCAGCTCTGGCCGTTGGCCACCCGGCCGTAGGGGATCAGCTGGCCGTCGGCCGCGACCGAGGTCAGGCTGCCGTCAAACAGGGTCAGGGTCTTGTTGGCATCGAGTTCGATCCGGCCGAGCGGGGCGCGCAGCACGCCGGCCTGATCGATGTAATCGGCCTTGAGCGTCAGCATGCCGCCTGCCGCCAGCGGAACGGCGGCGGATTTTCCGTTGCTGTGGATCGCGATTGTGCCGTCCGGCTTCAGGCTCTCCAGCGTGTATTCGCTGAGGGTCGTCGGATAGACCTGGGTCGCCGTCAAGGTCAGATCGCCTGCAGTAGCCAGATGACCGACCGGGGTCAGGGTCGTGTCGCCGATCGGAATCACTCCGGTCAAGCGGATATCGCCATCGCTGTCCAGCTTCGTTTGCGCCACGCCGGACACGGCCAGATTGCCGATCACGTCGATCAGGCCGGCATCGAGCGTGAGCGTGCCCGCGCCGCTGGCCGGAACCGGCACATTGATCTCAGCGGCCTGGTGTGTTGGGTCGGCATTGCCCAAGCTGATCGACTGCGCCTTCAGATTGACTTCGGCTGGCCCCGCCACTTCAACGGATGCCGTATCCAGGTTGAGGCGGCCACGTATGGCAAGTTCGAGGCTTTGTTCGAAGACGATGCGGTCGCGGCTTTTCAGGTTGACGTGATCAAAGCCCGCAAGCTTGCGTGCATCCAGCGCGGCACGGCCGTTGTCGGCAGCGGCCACGGCAGTGCCGGGCGTAGTCAGATAAGCCGGGAAAGCGGCCGTTCCGGCATAGAGCTCGATGCTGCGCAGCCCCGTCAGATAATCAAAAGCAACCTGATCCGCAGCGGGAATGTCGGGCCGGTCCAGCTCGATGCTCAGCGAGCCCTTGGGTGCGACAGCCGAACCACCTGATGCCTTGAGGTCGGCGCCGAGAAACAGACCCTCGCTGGCCGCCAGGCGCATGCTGCCGCCCGCCGACGCGTACGACGTTCTGACATAGCCGGTGCCGCCGCTCTGGCGCGGCAAATCGAGCGTCGCCGCAGTGCCGGACACGTCCAGCTGCGCGCCCGGCTCGGCGACGATATAACCGTTATGCGCCAGCAGGGTGATCGAGCCGCCGTCCAGCACCTCGCCCTGGATCCTGCCGTTGCTGCCGGTATAGGTGCGAGCAATGCCCCTGGCGGACAGGCTCGCTGTTTCGCCCAGCCAGATCGCGGCATCGGCGAGATAGCCCAAGCCGCTGTTGGGCGATTTCAGTTCCAGCTGGATGTTGCCGCCGGGGGCACTGAGGCTGCCCTCCACGCTCAGGCCGCGAACGGCCGACAGATTCAGGTTGGCGCGCGGATCGAGATCGATGTGCGCGTTGTTGCCGATGCGCAGACGGCCGAAGTCGTCGGTCGTGGCCGACAGGCTCAGGTTGGTCGTGGGCCGTTCGGCCCTGGCCACGCCCCAGTTAAGCTGGGTGGCCTGGCTGAAGCCAGCGAGCGACGCCCCCGAAGCGGCGCGCAAGCGCTTGGAATCGAGCATGCGCGTCAGGGTGCGTGGCGCCACCACCGCGCCATCGGCCACCGCCAGCCCGTTGGCGCCGGTGATGGCATAGCTGGAAAATCCGCCCTGCTGGAAAAAGCTTCCGGGCAGCCAGAGCTCAGCCGCATCGGCGACCGCAGGCGCCGTGCCGCCGATCCCCACCTTCAGGGTCGAGACCGTCAGCTTGCCGCCGCGACTGGCCTTGAGGCCGGAATCGAGCAGTCCATAGCTGCGCATCTCGCCTGCGAGGTGCATCGGCGCGGTCACGCCGACCGGCCGGTTATCGGTCAGCGTGATGTCGCCGCCCTTGCCCACCGACCAGGTCTTGCCGTCGAGCTTAAGCCAGCCGCCCGCGCTGGCGTCAAGCAGGCTGCCTGCCTTCAGGTCCAGCAGGCCTTCGGTCGTGATGACAATATTGCCGCCATCAAGCGCTGCGGGCGCGGTGGTGTTGCGGGCAAGGTAGTCGTTGCGCCACAAGCCGGCGGTCAGGATGTTGCCGCTCACGGTGACGCCCTGGTCGAGCGTGGCGGGGGCGATGCCCATCTCCTCGGTCAACGCAAGCGAGCGGGAATCATTGGTGTCGTTGAAGATCGTTCGATTTGAGTTGAGCTTGACCTGTCCGCCCGGCGCGAGAATGGTCCCCTGCACGTCGATGCGGCTGCCTGCCAGCGCGACGCTGCCGTTGGGCCCGACGTCGAGGGTCTGGCCGGATTCGATGCGGATCCCGTTATTGGTGGAGACGGCGAGCTGGGTCACGTTGCCCGCCTTGAGGCTGGCCGCATGCAGCACCAGCGTGCGCTTGAGTTCATCGGGCAGCGCGATGGTGTGATCCGGCGCGGCGGACTGCGCTTGAGCGGAGAAGACGACTTCATTGAGGGTGCGGAAGTCCTTGTTGGGCATGTCGTTGGCACTGATGGCACTGACATCGACCCCCACATTCAGGCTTGCGCCCTTGGGACGCGGCGTGCCGCCCTGCCCGGTCTGGCGTTCGCCGATCACCGTTCTGCCCTTGATCCCGCCCTGGAAGACGGTCCAGGGCGCCACGATATTCAGCGCGCCGGCATCCTTGCCTTCCTGATAGCCCTGCTCGTTCACCACCCGGTCTGCGCCCAGGCCGCTGTACGCCAGGTCAGCCTTGGCGGTGGCGATGTCGTACAGGCGGTTGGCGTAGAGCAGCTGGCTGGTTGCGATCTGTCCATCCTGGTAGCTCAGCGAGCCGCCGGAGAGGTCGAGCGTGGCGTTCTTCTGAACGACCAGCGCGCCTTCCGAATAGAGATTGATCGTGCCGCCGGCGGTGCTTTTTTCGTCCACCTTGCGGCCGATCGCCGCGATGTAGGGCGACGCATCGGCGAGCGTGGTGCCCAGCCGCGTCACGCTCTGGCCGTTGATGTCCACGCTGTTGACGTCGCGCATGTCGACCTTGATGGTCTTGCCGTACAGCGCGCCGGCGGTATCGTGCAGCAGCGGAGAATCCGCCAGCACGCTGCCGCGCAACTCGACCGCCACCACGTTGCGCTCCATCGCCACGGCCACGTCGCGCAGGCCGCTCACGTCGAGCACCGCGCCGTCGTCGATCTGAACCCGGCAGTCCGGGCACAGGGCGCTGGTCACGAAAGCCGCTTTCTGGGTGTTGTCGACGAGTAGCGGTTTGAGGAGTGAAGGATCCTGCCGCGCCAGCAGCGTGATCGCTCCGCTGGGCGCGCGCAGCAGGGCATCATGCTGCACCCAGATATCGCGGCCTTCGGCCTTGATTTGCGACGGATTGAACGTCTGCGCGTCCTGTAGTGTGGTGTCGGGCATCAACGCATAGAAGTCAGCCACGTTGGTCTCGCCTCGATGATAGGCATCGACCTGGGCCTGCGTCAGGCGGCCTGCGTCAATGGCAGTCCGGACCTTGTCCGGGTCGAGGTCGGGCAGGATGACGCTGCGGCTGCCCGCGCCGAATTCCACCGTGCCGGTCGAATTGGCAGACACGTTTTCGCTCGGCAGTAATGCCGAAGGCTTGCCCGGGTCGATCTCGCGCGCCAGCAGATGGATGGTGCCGTTCAGATTGGCGGAGGTGGTGGCGGTGATGACGCCATCCTGTTTGACCAGCTTGCCGATCAGGGTGACGTCGCCCTGCCGCGCCGCCAGTTCACCCAGGTTCACCGCGCTGCCGCCGCTTTCCACCTCCACCAGCAGGCCGCGCAGCAAGGTGCTGGAATCCGAACTGTTGGTCAGGTGGAAGTAGGCCTTGTGGCCGGCCGCCAGGATCACCTGGCCGGTGTCGGTCTTGATGATGCCCTTGTTCTCCACATCCGGCGCGAGCAGGATCACCCGACCACCGGTCGCAGCGGTGATGGTCGCACCCTCGGCCACATTCACCATGCCGACCGGCGCCGTACCCACGTACTGAGTGTAGGCGTCGCTGAACGCGGCAACTTGATGGTCGGCCGTGAGAAAGCCGTTCTTGAACAGCTCGTCGTCCTTGATGTCGAGCGTGGATGCCACCAGGGTATGCAGGTTCACCTGCGCGCCCTTGTCGAACACGATGCCGTTGCGGTTGATCACATACACCGCGCCGGTGGCGTTCATCGCGCCCTTGATGATGCTGGCCTCGTTGCCGGTGATGCGGTTGAGCGTGGCCGCGGTTACGTTGGGCTGGTTGAAATTGACCGTCGCGCCCGAGCCGATGTTGAAGCTGTTCCAGTGGATGATGCCGGTCTGGCTGGCCTGATTGATGTTGAGCGTATTGCCGCTCTGCGCGATTCCGATCGAACCCGATTTCACCACCGCGCCAGCCGGCAACGCATTGGCCGCCAAATCCGCCCAGGCCGGTGCAGCCAGTACCACGCTGGCCAGCACGGCTCCAGCCAGTGCACGCGCCGAACCGCTCGCTGTTTTGCCGCGACCGCGCGCCGTTTCCGCAACCGGAACCTGCATCCCTGAAGTTGCGTTGAATACCAGACGATAGTTGTTGCGGTTCATCGAGTTCTCCTGTCAGGGCGGGCATCCCAAGCAGCTGGCGCCCGCCCTGTTCGCTTACATTAATTGTTGAGTACTGCTTGCGTGTTACAGCGCCGATACGTTGTGCAGATACGTTGTCCGGCTCAGGCCGGATTGAAATTGCATGGGCTTGCGCCACATCCTCACCATTCCGCAGCCAGGCTGAACAGAAAGCGTCCATCCCCTGCCATCACTCCGCCGGCATCTTCCAGCGGCCAGGCGTAATCCAGCGTGCCATTGACCCATTTGGCTGCACGAAAGCGCATCCCCACGCCGACCGATGAGAGACTGAAGCGGCTTTGCTGATACGCGGTGGTGTCCAGTTCCTGCAGCCAGGCGGCCTCGGCAAACCCCAGCACCGTCAGTTCGCTCAAACCCGGCGACCATGCACCTGCCAGAGACGGGCTGCGCAACTCCAGCCCAACGCGCACCCCGCGGTCGCCCAGCACGGACGATTCGGGATATCCGCGCACGGTGTCGGCGCCGCCCTCAGCCAGTTGCTCGTTTGAAATCAGCGGCGAATCGGTGAGCTGCGCCGACACCCCATCGGCCAGGGTGATGCCATTGTCGAACAGGTGGCGATGGCTGAAATTGAACTTGAAGTACATGAAGCTCGCACTTGCATCTGTGCGACTGGCGGCAAATTCCGCCTCATCGCTCACCCATCCGCGCACCGAAAATACGGTGGACACGCCAATCTGGGCTTGATCCCTTTCGCCGATCAGATTCGTGTCATACGACAGCGTAAAAGGCAGGTAGGTTATGGGGGGGCTGGGCTCATTCGAATCGGCGTACTGCACCGAATTATTGAAGTTCTTGTAATCGACGCCCAGACTCAGCGAATGGAAGAAGCCCGGCAGCGGACGCAGCGGCAGGATGTAGCGCAGACCGAAAATGGTGCCATTGCCCAGCGAGCTGATGCCGCCCACCGTACTCACGTCGGTATTCGACGCCACGCCGTATACCGCCAGCGTGTTGCCCGATGCCAGCGGTGCGACATAGCTCGCCACGAACACCCGGGACTCCTCCGGCGCTTCCGGCGCCACCTGGTAAGTCAGGTTGATGCTGTGCCCTGCCTGCCACAGGTTGTCGTAACGCAGGGCAGCGTTGAGACGGGTATGCGTGGTATCGCGGCTGTAGCGGTCGTTCACTTCCAGGTTGGCAATCAGCGGGAGCTTGTCGTCCACTTTCAGTTCGGCATCGATGGTGCCGGGAATGCGCCCCGAGCGCAGCACCGGCGTCACCTTGCGACCCGCACTGCGGTTGAGGTCGGCCAGCTCCTTCTGCACCTCGTTGAAATTGGGCACACTGCCCTCTTCCAGTTCCGGCGCAGCAGCCTTGATCGCGCCCAGCGAGTAGTAGCGCGAGCCGGTTACCTTGAGCCGCTCGACCTTGCCTTCCGCTACGTGCAGATGCACCTCGCCGTTCTGCACCTGCTGCTCGGGCAGGCTGACGAAGACGGTGAGATAGCCCGCGCTCTGATAGGCTTTTTCCAGCGCGGCGCGGGCGAGTTCCACGTCCTGGATCGTCTTCTGCTCGCCCATGAAGGGGTACACCACTTCTTCGATGCTCGAGGCCGGCAGCGTGGTGTTGCCATCGATCACGTATTCGAGCACGTCGAAGCGCGCGACCGGCGCGGCCGCGGCTGCCTTGGCGGGAGCCGTCTCAGTCGCGACGGCTGGCGCGGCGGCCGGGTCTGCTGGCGGCGGCTCCGCCGCTGCGGCAGCGCACGCGGCAACCAACAGGATGATCGCGCGGCACACCTGACGGCACGGCACGCGAATCATTGAAAAATGCTTGGGTCGATTCGACCGGATTTGATTCGTTGTCATTGGTATTCGCGAAAACGCCATTCCCCGCTCGCGCGGGGAATGGCTGTTACGACTCAGGCAGGCCTGCACCCCGAAGGAAACAGATCAACCCAAAACCCGAAAGCTTATTCAGCCAGCGAGAACGGCGAGCAGGAGTTGCCGCCGGTCGAACCGCGGTGAACGCGGTTCGGGAAGCTGCTGTAGGAGGACGCGCCCGGCACGTTGAAGATACCGACCAGTGCGCCAACCTTGTTGGGGTCGCCCATCAGCGCAATGAACTTGTTCATGAAGTTCTTGTTGGCCGTGGTGTTGTCGTTGCGGTACACAAACACCGATTCGAAGGCGTAGTTGTACTGGCCGTCGATCACGGTCTGGCGATGCTGCGCGTCAGGCGTCGGGGTCACGCCGTCGAGCTTGACGAAGTCCCAGTGGTCGGACGCGCCCGGGGTGTTTTCCAGCGATGCGATGCCGATTGCGAATTCGTCGGCAATGCTGCCGTCGGCCTTGACTGCAGCGTTGACCAGATTCTGGTCGTGCGCGTTCAGACAGGTCTTGACGTCGCCGGTGCCGGCGTTTTCGATGACCTTGAACGAACCGGCGGAGTCGGCATCCAGCGCAGCCGGCGTAGCACCAAAAGTGGGGCTGGCGTTAGCGCAAGGGTTGTTGAGGAAGAATACTTCCATGCCAGCCTGGGTGCCGGAGGCATTGGTGCGGCGGCACAGGTTCATGTTCATGCCGGCACCGGCGGCGCCAACGATCGGCGCCCAGTCGGTGTGGTAAGCGCCGCCAGAGGACAGGATCGAAGTGAACTGCTGCTTGGTGATATTGGGCTGGTTGGCGACGTCATGCAGACCCACTGTCAGGCCTTGGGCAGCCTGCAGCGCTTCATACAGCTTGTTGGAAACAGCGACACCGAAGCCCTGGCCAGCAAAACCGGCCTTGGTGGTGTAAGCCACGCCAGCGGGGTTGAAGGCGCCGCGCGCTTCCCAGATTTTGCCTTCGACGTCGGAGAAACCGCCGTGGGCGTTAACCAGAGTGGTGCCGGTACAGGTCAGCGTGGTGCCGGCAAAGGTCGGGGTTGGGCAGGTGGCCACGTCCAGCACAGTGGTCTGGGCGTTGTGCTTGATGGCGCGGTCAAACGCTTCGAGCGAACCATCGACGTTGTTCTTGGTGACCCACAGCTTGGTGGTGGCGGTCAGGCCGGAGTTGGTGGCGTTGACGCCATCACAGTAGACGCCGGAGATCTTGTTGCCGGGACCGCCCTGGTAAACCTGGGTGTGGGCTGCGTCCACGCACATGGCCTTGGCCACGTCGACAACGGATTTAGCCACGGCAGTAGCGCCGTCCATGTAAATGGTGAAGGTGGGGGCGGGCGCGGCGGCCTGGACAGAACCTGCGGCCAGAGCAGCAACAGCCAACGCGATTTGATGCAGTTTCATGGTGTTTCCTTTCAGTTTGATTGGGCGCCTGGCACCGGCATCAAGCCGGTGCGGCATGTTTTACGAAGGGGACGAACTCAGGCGCAGCGGCGGCGCGCCATGAAACCAACCAGACCCAGACCAGCCAGCATCAGGGCGTAGGTATCGGCTTCCGGCACGGCGGCGACGGCGTAGGACAAGGTGGTGCCGGTCAGGCTGAACGTACCAGCCTGCTGGTACAGGTTGGCCTGAGCCAGAGTGGCGTTGCTGCTGTTGCCCAGCAGCCAGAAGTCGGCGCTGTCGGCGGCGGCCACGGTGGTGACGAAGGGCATGTTGTTCTTCAACTGATCGCCGAGCTGAGCTTCAGCATAGGCGGCCGTCTTGGTGGAGTTGGTGTAGCTGGAGCCGTTGGCTACGGTGTCGTGGTCGTTCAGCACGTTATTGGAGTCAATCTGCACCGCACCTACCCAGGCACCAACAGTTGCAGAACCAGCGTTAACAGCAAAACCAAGCTTGTTGTTGGCGGTGGTGTAGTTATTCAGATCATCACCAACGGCAACAGTGGTCAGCAGGCGCTTGGCATCGACGGTGCTGGTGGCGCCGACGTTGTCCAATGCGTACACGGAGTATTTGGCATTGGTCAGATCACCACCGATGGCGCCCACGAAGCTGGTCCAGGCGCTGAAGCTGCCCAGCGTCCAGGAATTGGAAACGTTGCTGGCGCCGAGGAAGCTGTCCATGCCCACGCCCAGATCGCCGACGAAGGAATAGCCAGCGGTGGTGTCGGTGACAACCAGGAACAGCGAGCCCGTGCCGTTGGTGGTGTTGCCGTTGTCGATGGCAGCGTTGGCGGAACCGGCGGCGACCAGCAGCGCGGCGGCGACCAGCGTATTCAGTTTGAAGTTCATGTAGTGCTCCTCTTGATTAAAAAGTAAGACCCAAAAAAGCTTATGTAGCTTTCCGCCCCCCTGAGGGACAGGCCTGCCAGCGGATGGAAAGCCAGTCGGAAATCGTGTCCGCCTATGAGCAGACCACGCCACTTTAGGGAACGTGGATGACACCCGATGGGGGATGAACCGGCAAAAAAATGAGCCGGACGGCTCATGGGGGGAGGAGTTAGCGGTAAGCGGTAAGGCCGACAACGCCTAAGACTCCAGCGCGACGTCCTTTTCGCGCGCACCCTGCGCCCGCAAAAACCCCAGCGCAATGGCCTTGGCCACCGCCTGACCGCGGGTGCGGACGACCAGCTTTTTCATCGCGTTGCGCAAATGGTTTTTGACGGTAAGCATGGACAAGCCGAGGATGCCGGCGATTTCGTCGTTGGTCTTGCCGTCGCGCACCCAGGTCAGCACTTCGACTTCGCGCGCGGTGATGAGGCCGGCGGGGCGTTTGCTGTCGCCGTCTGCGCGCGCTTCGTTGGCGAGCACGCGCGCCAGGGTCACCAGCAGGTGCGGCAGCAAAATATCGAGATACAGCGCAAGGCGACTATCGAACGGCACGCGCACGCGCGAGAATCCGGCGTAGCCCTTGAGCTGGCCGTTGATCCAGCTCATGCCGTGGAAGGCGAGGTTTTTCAGTTCCAGATCGGCCAGCCGGGCATGCCAGCCACCGGCTTCATCGTGCAGCGCGGAGATCAGGCGCGGCTCGCCGTGGCTATGCCACTCCTGCGCCAATTGCTGGATCAGGCCATCGCCGGAATGGATCACGCGGTGGAAATGATCGTCCTTGAAATAACGGCAGGCGGAAAACCGCTCATGCAGGAGATAGCCGCTTTCGTCCGCCACGCCACACAGCAGGATTTCGTGCGGGATGAGCGCCTGCAGCGGGCCATGCACCCAGCTGAAAAAATGGTGGCGCAATCTCACCCGGCGCGAGGCGAGCAGAATGCGCGCCAGATGGCCGCATTCTTCGTCGGTCAGTTCGTTTGCGTTGTGCATGGCTTCCCTCCCCAGGGCTGGGGGCAAGCTTAGGCATGCGGGATGACAGGCGTGTGACGGTTTGGCTTGGGCGCCATGCGTCACCCCCCGAAACATTTCCGCAATGTTGTCTGGCTATCCTTGCCTTTCACTCTCCCCCATGAGCCCAGGAAAATTGCGCCAGCATCTGGAAGACATCCTCGACAACACGCGTCTGATGACGCTGTTGCAACCGATACTTGATCTGTCCGAGGGGCGCTTGATGGGGTTCGAAGCCTTGTCTCGCGGGCCATCGAACAGCCCGCTGCACGCGCCGCAGGCGCTGTTCAAGGTGGCCGAGCTGCACGGTTTGCAAACCCGGCTGGACTGGGCGTGCGTGCATTCGGCGATGAAAACCTTTGCGCTGTTAAGACTGCCGGGGCAGCTGTTTGTGAATCTGTCGCCATGCAGCATGCTCGACGCGGAATTTGCGCCCGAGCTGATCCTGGAAGCGCTGGCCGAGGTCGGCATGCGCAGCAGCCAGTTGATTATCGAGATCACCGAAAACGCCTGTCACCTCGATTACGGCGTGTTGCGCGAAGCGGCGACGCGGCTGCGTGCGGCCGGCATCGAAGTGGCGATGGACGATCTGGGCGAGGGGTTTTCCAGCCTGCGCCTGTGGTCGGAGCTGAAACCGGCTTTCGTCAAAATCGACAAGCATTTCATCTCGGGCATTCATGAAGACCCGCACAAGATCCAGTTCGTGCGATCGATCACGCAACTGGCCGGGGGCGCAAACACCCGTGTGATTGCAGAGGGCGTGGAGTCGGTGTCGGAGCTGGCGGTGCTGCAGGATATCGGCATCCGCTATGTGCAGGGCTATTTGATCGGCCGTCCCTCGCCCACGCCAGTCCAGTTGCCGCCACGCGAAGTCATGGCTGTGCTGCAATCCAGCATGGTCAGCGTAATGCCCTATCTGCGGGGTGCGGATGGTTCGCATGTCTCCGCTGCCCGACTGGTGCAGTCCGCACCCTTCGTCACGCCGCAAACCACCAGTCAGGATGTACTCGACCTGATGATGCAACACCCCGACCTGCACGCTGTGGCAGTGGTGGACAAGGGCATTCCGGTCGGCATCATCCACCGGCCCGCCGTGCTCAATCGGTTTAGCGGGCTGTATGGCCGCGAGCTGTTCGGAAAAAAACCCTGCGCGGATTTCATGGATCCCGATCCGTTGATTGTCGACAAGGCCACGCAGATCAACGAGCTGTCCGAACTGGTGGTCAAGAAAGGCAAGGCCGCCTTTACCCAGGGTTTCGTGATTACCGCCAAGGGGCGCTATCTGGGGCTGGGTTCGGGTTTCGACCTGATGCGCGAAATCAGCGAAATGCAGATTATCGCCGCAC
>JAAPAA010000179.1 GCA_012274165.1 Thiobacillaceae bacterium | reverse complement strand
TCCCACACCGCCGAACGAAGTTTAACCCGCTCGCTATGACGGACTTCATCCAAACCGTCCAGCAGAAACAGCACCTTACCCGCCCTTATTTGCGCCAATAAGGCCTCGCGACTGTCCACTAAGGCACGGGCAACGGGCAAACCCAACAAGGCATCCAGCAGGGCATCGAAAGTATGGACCCCGCGTAACGGCACTTCGCGCAACACGAAAGGTAGTGGTAGCAGACCTTCTAGCCAGTCTGGTAAACGCTGCGACAAGCCTGCCGAAAGTCGCCAAGCAAGCCAATTGGTCAAAGTGGATTTACCGCTTCCAGGATCGCCCAGCAAGATTAAGCGGCGGTTTTTTTCCAGCGCGTCAAGCGGCGATTCGGTGACGGGCCAGTTGCCGGGCGCAGAATCAGGCGAGATAAGTTGCCCGCTCACGGCAGGCGGCACGTAAAGCCGCGAAATATCGACATCGGGGGTGTCGCGAAGATAAGGCAACCCCAGAAAGCGCATATAACCGTGGCGACGGCGCACCTCGGCCAGATAGCTACGAGTCGCTGTTTCCGATATTGGCTCAGACATTGCCGCGCTCCAGATAGGGAATGAAATCTGTGGGTTTGAGCGTTTCGTCGATCAACAAAGGTGCAATCCAGAACACTTCGCACGCCCCTGGGTCAGGAAACGCTTTGTTCCAGATTAATTGCACTTCAGGTTCTTTCTGATTAGTGGTAGCAGAGATCGGCAACATCAGATGTTTAAAGTACGGTTTGCTTTTGACAGGATCGCTCTCGCCACCCCGCAACCATGCCCCCATTTCATTGAAAAAATCCGGATCGTATTGCCAGCGATGAAACAGGTCGGCGTGAAACTGATAGACGTATGCAACAACGAGCAAGCGGCGCGCCTCAAGTTTATTGCTGACTGGCTCACCTGTAGCGTGAAGACGACAGATTAGATTAGCCAGTGCTTTGAGCCTGCGCGGATTCGGCGGGAGACAGCGGATTTCCCTTCCATTTGTATCGTCCGTTAGAGCCTTGTCCAAGGCGGTGTGCAAATCCGGGGCGTGGACGATCCATTCCAACAACAATTTCTTGGGACTGGCTGGTAGAGGCAAACGCCAAATAACCGAGCACAACTTTTCGAGATAGGCCTCTGCTCGCAAGCGCAATTCCCCCTCATTTTTGTCCCTCGCGCCCGGCAAGTTCTGTGCAATAGCGTCCACCACCGCCTGTTGATTCATCCCCAGAACAAAAACGCAGTTCGGCAGATTAAGGTAAATTTTCAGGCCTTCGAGCAAACGGTAGGCTGCCTCCGAGCCGCATCGATCCAGATCGTCGATCAAAACAACCAATCGGACGTTTGGGTTACTTCTAGTCGAGATTGTTTTTAAAAGTTGCTCGATGACTTTGGTCAAATATTCCTGCAGGCTATCTGTCGCCAGCCGCTGAGCTAAATGATCCCTCTCCCACTGTTCGCCAATGTCCTGAATCCTTTTTGCACCAAATGGAACGGCTTCCAGACCGATCAATTTTGCAGCGTCGTCAAGGCCATTGAGCACTGATCGAAAGGTGACTTCGCCTGTTTTCGCGAATTTGTCCTTCACCTTTTCAGCCAATGGAAACTGGCGACGAATTTCCTGAATTAGCGCAACAACAGGGACAGCTTCATGCTGGTAACGCCATGCCTCGAACCAGACAGTTACAACCCGATGTTTGTAATTCCCCTTCGCTACCTTGGCCTTGCCATCTGGCTGACCGGGTAGCCCTTCGCCTGTGAGGTGATACCGCAATTGATGAAGGAAACTCGATTTTCCTGCGCCCCAATCACCATGCACCCCGAAAGCCTGTGGGGGTCTACAGCCGGCAAGCTGCTCGGCAACATGACGTACAAGCTTGCTGCGCTCAACGCAATCTTCCAGTGTTGGATGATCTGGAATTGGTGGAGTCATGCCGTTCATCTTTTCTCCCTTTTTGGGAATTCTATCCCGTCGTAACGTCAATGCTTGACATTCACATTGAGGCAAGCCTGAAACAAGACGTGTAAGCGGCGGGCGCTCTGATCAGCCCTCCTCCACCACCGCCAACACCGCTTCGCCGTAGGCTTCCAGTTTTTTCGTCCCCAGCCCCGATATCTCACCCAGCTCCGCCAGCGTGGCGGGACGACGCGCGGCGATTTCGCGCAGGGTGGCGTCGTGCAGAATGACGTAGGCAGGCACGCCTTTTTCGTTGGCGGTTTCGCGGCGCCAGGCGCGCAGGGAGAGGAACAGCGGATCTTCGTCGTCGTGGACGCCTTCGCCGGAGCTGGAGGCGAAGCGCGATTTTTTGCTGCGCGCGATGCGCACTTCGATGGCGCGCAGCATGACCGTCTCTTCGCCCTTCAACACCGGCTTGGCGGCGGCGGTCAGTTTCAACGCGCCGTAAGCCGTGTGGTCAACCTCCAGCAGCCCGCGCACCACCAGTTGCCGCAGCACGGCACGCCAGATTTTGTCGGTTTGGCTGGCGCCGATGCCGAACACGCTCAGGCTGGTGTGGCCGAATTTGTCGACCTTTTCCGTGGTCTTGCCGAGCAGCACGTCGATGACGTGGCCGGCGCCGAAGCGCTGGCCGGTGCGGTAAACGGCTGACAGCAACTTTCGCGCGGCCTCGGTGCCGTCCCACAGCGTCGGTGGATTCAGACACACGTCGCAGTTGCCGCAAGCTTGCGAGGTTTCGCCGAAGTAACTCAGCAGCGCAACGCGGCGGCAACTTGCGGCTTCGCACAGCCCGACCAGCGCATCGAGCTTGGCGTGGCCGATGCGCTTGTGGGCGTCTTCGGCTTCGCCCTCGTCGATGAAGCGGCGCTGGGTGACGACGTCCTGCAAGCCCCACGCCATCCACGCTTCGGCGGGCTCGCCGTCGCGCCCGGCGCGGCCGGTTTCCTGGTAATAGCCTTCCACCGAGCGCGGCAAATCCGTGTGGGCGACGAAGCGCACGTCGGGCTTGTCGATGCCCATGCCGAACGCCAGGGTGGCGACCATGACGACGCCGTCGTCGCGCAGGAATTTTTCCTGATGGCGGCGGCGCGTCACGTTGTCCATGCCGCCGTGGTAGGCCAGCGCGGTGAGGCCGGCCTGATTGAGCGCGTCGGCGGTGTCTTCGACTTTTTTGCGCGTGCTGCAATAGACGATCCCGGCTTCGCCTGTGTGCTCGCCGAGGAAATCCAGCAACTGGCGGCGCGGGTCGGATTTCTCGGAAATACGATAACGGATGTTGGGGCGGTCGAAGCTGGCGACGAACACGCGCGCGGCGCCGAGGTCGAGCCGGGTGAGGATTTCGGCACGCGTTGCGGTGTCGGCGGTGGCCGTCAAGGCAATGCGCGGCACGTCCGGAAAACGCTCGTGCAAGGCCGACAGGCCCAAGTATTCCGGGCGGAAATCGTGTCCCCATTGCGATACGCAGTGCGCTTCGTCAATGGCAAACAGGGCAACGTGCGCCTGTTCGAGCAGGCTCTGGAAACGCGGCGTGAGCAGGCGTTCCGGCGCCACATACAGCAGCTTGAGTTGGCCGCTGACGAATTCGCGCTCGACCTGAGCTGCCGTCGCGCTATCCAGACTCGAATTCAAAAACTCGGCAGCGATGCCCAGTTCCTTCAAGGCCGCCACTTGATCCTGCATCAGCGCGATCAGCGGCGACACCACCACCGCGCAGCCCTCGCGCAACAAGGCCGGGATCTGGAAACACAGCGATTTGCCGCCGCCGGTGGGCATCAGCACCAGCGCGTCGCCGCCCGCCACCAGCGTATCGACGATGGCCGCCTGCTCGCCGCGAAACGCGGGGTAGCCGAAGACGCGGTTGAGCAGGCTTAAGGGGGTATCGGACATGGTAAAAAAAGGGCTGGCGGCGCGGGTTGGATTCTGATTTCCGGGTGGAAAATCATGGTGTCACATCAGCTATAATTGTGTCACGTTTTGCTCCACTCTCCGAGGTTTGCCATGAAAACCATGACCATCCGCGAAGCCCGCGAAGGCCTGTCGCACCCCGACCAGATGTTTGCCGACAGCGACGAGGTGCTGGTGGTGTGTCGCGGCGAGCCGGTGGCGCGGATTCTGCCGGTAGAACCCAAGCGCCGGGTGCGCTCGTTGCGGGCGTTTCTGGAAAGCCAGCCCATGCAAACGGTTCCCAGCGAGGACATTCTGGCGGAAGAGCGCGAGGATCGCGTTTGAGCGCCTATATCGACACCAGTGCGCTGGCCAAGTGTTATATCCGTGAGCCGCGTTCACTGGACGTGCTCGACTGGGCCGATGCCCAGGATGAGGTCGTCACCAGCCCGCTCACGCTGGTGGAATTCCGCTGCGTGCTGGCACGTCGTCGGCGTGCCCAGCAGATCGACCCGCCGCTCGAACGTGTCGCCCTCGCCGAATTTGACCGCGACGTGCAGGCAAACTCCTGGCGCATCCAGACCGACGCACCCAGCCTGTTTCTTGAGGCAAGGCAATTGATCGACCTGATCCCCGAGTTGCCCTTGCGTGCGCTCGACGCGCTGCATCTGGCTTATGCCCGCCATTACGGCGCAACCAGTTTCGCCACCGCCGACAAACAACAAGCCGAAGCAGCCAAAGCGCTCGGTCTTCCCGTCGCCATTTTTTACTAAACCTCCATTTTTGAGTTGGCATCATGACCGAACCGATTACCGCCCCCGCCCTCGACGAGAACCAGATCATCGCCGAACGCCGCGCCAAGCTCGCCGCGATCCGCGAGGCAGGCGTCGCCTTCCCCAACGATTTCGAGCGCCGCGACTACGCCGGCAAGCTGGCTGCCGCGCACGGCGACAAGACCAAGGAAGCGCTGGAAGGCGAAGCCGTTGCCGTGCAACTGGCCGGCCGCATGATGCTGAAGCGGGTGATGGGCAAGGCCAGCTTCGCCACGCTGCAGGACATGAGCGGGCAGGTTCAGGTGTATGTGTCGAACGACCATGCCGGCACCGAGTCGCACGACGCCTTCAAGCACTGGGATCTGGGCGACTTCATCGGCGTGACCGGCGTGCTGTTCAAGACCAACAAGGGCGAGCTGACCATTCAGGCAAAATCGATCCGCCTGCTGTCGAAAGCGCTGCGCCCGCTGCCGGAAAAATTCCACGGCCTGGCCGATCAGGAACAACGATACCGCCAGCGTTATCTCGACCTCATCACCAACGACATCGCACGCGAAACCTTTGCGCGCCGCTCGAAAATCATCTCGGCGATTCGCGCCTTCATGATCGAGCGCGACTTTCTCGAAGTCGAAACGCCGATGATGCATCCCATCCCCGGCGGCGCGGCGGCCAAGCCGTTCGCCACCCATCACAACGCGCTCGACATGGAAATGTTCCTGCGCATCGCGCCCGAGCTCTATCTCAAGCGGCTGGTGGTGGGCGGCCTCGAAAAGGTGTTCGAGATCAACCGCAATTTCCGCAACGAGGGCCTGTCGACGCGCCACAACCCCGAGTTCACCATGATGGAGTTCTACGAGGCCTATCGCGAATACCGCTACTTGATGGACTTCACCGAAGCGCTGATCCGCGCCGCTGCGATCGCCGCCACCGGCTCGACCGTGGTGCCCTATCAGGGCCACACAATCGACCTCGGCCAGCCGTTCGCCCGGCTCACCATCGTCGAGGCGATCCGCCACTACCATCCGCATTACACCGTCGAACAACTCAACGACCGCGACTGGCTGATCGGCCAGTTCAGGGCGATGAAGGGTAAATACCGCCCGCACGATGGCATCGGCGGCCTGCAGTTGTCCTTCTTCGAGGAAACCACCGAAACCCTGCTGATCCAGCCGACGTTCATCATCGATTACCCGGCCGAGGTGTCGCCGCTGGCGCGCCGTTCCGACACCCAGCCGGAGATTACCGAACGCTTCGAGCTGTTCATCACCGGCCGCGAAATGGCGAATGGCTTCTCCGAGCTGAACGACGCCGAAGACCAGGCCGAGCGCTTCATGGATCAGGTGCGGCAGAAGGAAGCCGGCGACGAGGAAGCGATGCACTACGACGCCGACTACATCCGCGCGCTGGAACACGGCCTTCCGCCCACCGGCGGCTGCGGCATCGGCATCGACCGGCTGGTGATGTTGCTGACCGATTCGCCGAGCATCCGCGACGTGATCCTCTTCCCGCAGATGAGGCGGGAACAATAAATAGCCCGCGGATGCGGCGCGAGGCGCCGTAAGCGCGCGCATCGCACGTTAATTGCTTCGCCAGACTTTTACCTTTTCATTTCGAGATCGCCATGACCGACGCTTTCAACACCCAGGATTCTTTTTCCACCGCCAGCGGCAACAAGCAGTTTGCCTCGCTGAAAAAACTCGAAGCCGCGCTCGGCCAATCGGTCAGCCGCCTGCCGGTGTCGGTCCGCATCGTGCTGGAATCGGTTTTGCGCAATTGCGATGGCGTCAAAGTCACCCCCGAGCACGTCAGGCAACTGGCAGGATGGAAGCCGAACGCCGAGCGCACCGAGGAAATTCCCTTCACCGTGGCGCGGGTGATCCTGCAGGATTTCACCGGCGTGCCGCTGCTGGCCGACCTCGCCGCAATGCGCTCGGCTGCGCAAAAGCTGGGCAAAGACCCGAAAAAAATCGAGCCGTTGGTGCCGGTCGACATGGTGGTCGACCACTCGATCCAGGTCGATGCTTCGGGCAGCCACGACGCGCTCGACCTCAACATGAAAATCGAGTTCGAACGTAACCGTGAGCGCTACCAGTTCCTGAAATGGGGCATGCAGGCCTTCGATACGTTCAAAGTGGTGCCGCCCGGCGTCGGCATCGTGCACCAGGTCAACATGGAATACCTGGCGCGCGGCGTGATGGAAAAGGACGGCGTGGCCTACCCCGACACGCTGGTCGGCACCGACAGCCACACCACGATGATCAACGGCCTCGGCATCGTCGCCTGGGGCGTCGGCGGCATCGAGGCCGAAGCCGCGATGCTCGGCCAGCCGGTGTATTTCCTCACCCCCGATGTCGTCGGCGTAAACCTGACCGGCGCGGCCAAACCCGGTGTCACCGCCACCGACATCGTGCTGACCCTCACCGAAATGCTGCGCAAGGCCAAGGTCGTCGGCAAGTTCGTCGAGTTCTTCGGCGCGGGCGTCGCCGCGATGTCGGTTACCGACCGCGCGACGATTGCCAACATGGCGCCGGAATACGGCGCGACCATGGGCTTCTTCCCGGTGGACGAGGCGACCTGCCAGTACTTTGCCGCGACCGGCCGCAGCGCCGCGCAGGTGGATGCCATCCGCGCGTATTACCAGGCGCAGGGGCTGTTCGGCATCCCCCAGGCGGACGACATCGACTACTCGCAAACGCTGGCACTCGATCTGTCCAGCGTCGAACCCTCGGTCGCCGGCCCCAAGCGGCCGCAGGATCGCATCGCGCTCGCCAATCTCAAATCCGCATTCGCATCCCTCATGAACAAGCCGGCCGCCGAGGGCGGTTACAACAAGGCGGGAGAGATGGGCAAACGCCATCCGCTTGCCGCTGCCGGGTATGCCGGAATGGACTTGTCGGGAGGCGGAAGCCAGGAAGAAAATCAGCCGGTAGCGGCGCAAGAAGAAGAAATGCTCAATGACCACCCTTCTCCCGATCATGTGATGGCCGATTCCGCCGCCGTGTCCGGTGGTCGCAATGGCAGCCTGGGTCACGGCGACATCGCAATTGCTGCAATTACTTCGTGCACCAACACCTCCAACCCCGGCGTGATGCTGGCCGCCGGCCTGCTGGCGAAGAAAGCCGCCGCGCTTGGATTGAAGCCGCCCGCACACGTCAAGACCAGCCTCGGCCCGGGCTCGCGCGCTGTCACCGAATACCTCAACCAGGCCGGCTTGATGGACGCGCTGGAACAGGTCGGCTTCAGCGTGGTTGGCTACGGCTGCACTACCTGCATCGGCAACTCCGGCCCGTTGAAGCCCGAAATCGACAAGGCCATCGCCGACCATGATCTGGTCGTCGCCTCGGTGCTGTCCGGCAACCGCAACTTCGAAGCGCGCGTGCATCAGGCGGTCAAGGCCAATTTCCTGATGAGTCCGCCGCTGGTGGTGGCGTTTGCGCTGGCCGGTCGCGTCGACATCGACTTTGAGAAAGAAGCGCTCGGCACCAGCCAGGATGGCAAGCCGGTGTACCTGAAAGACCTGTGGCCAAGCAACGAAGACATCGCCGCCGTGATGCACACCGCGACCGATGCGGCCGCCTACCGCAAAATCTACGCCGACGTCGGCGCCGACAACCCGCTGTGGGATGCCGTATCCGCACCCGCCGGCACGGCGTACGCGTGGGACGAGAAGTCGACCTACATTCAGCAGCCGCCGTTCTTTGCCAAGCAACAAGGCGTTGCCAGCACCTCGATCAAGGCCGCCCGCGCGCTGGCCATCTTCGGCGACTCCGTCACCACCGACCACATCAGCCCCGCTGGCGGCATCAAGGCGACCTCGCCCGCCGGGTTGTATCTGACCGAAAACGGCGTACAGAAAGCCGACTTCAACAGCTACGGCGCGCGCCGCGGCAACCACGAAGTGATGATGCGCGGCACCTTCGCCAACGTCCGCATCAAGAACCTGATGATCCCCGGCTCCGAAGGCGGCATCACGCTCAAGGATGGCAAACAGCAGGCCATCTACGACGCCGCCATGCAATACCAGGCCGACGGCACGCCGCTGATGATCTTCGCCGGCGAGGAATACGGCACCGGCTCCAGCCGCGACTGGGCCGCCAAGGGCACCACGCTATTGGGTGTAAAAGCCGTCGTCGCCAAGAGCTTCGAGCGCATCCACCGCGCCAACCTCGCCGGCATGGGCGTGTTGCCGTGCCAGTTCAAGGACGGCGTCGATGCCGCTTCGCTGAAACTCGACGGCTCGGAAACCTTCGACCTCGAAGGCATCGAGACCGGCATCGTCCCGCAGCAGGATGTGACGCTGGTGATCCATCGCGCCAACGGCGGCAGCGAGCGCGTAGCGGTCAAGCTGCGGATCGATACGCCGATCGAAGTCGAGTATTACAACAAGGGCGGAATATTGCCGTTTGTGCTGGAGCAGTTGGTGGGGTAAGTAAGCGTGTCCATGCAACGGATAATGGCCTGCGCCCTTATCTGCCCTACATGAACTTCACACTGAGGCGTAATTGATGAAGAAAATTATTCTTTTAATCTTGATTGGGCTTGGTGCATGGAACGCTTACGATAAACACTCTGCTAGCAGTCCAAATGACGCATTAGCGAATTCAGGAAAAACGAATATTGGACAAGCGTTTGCTGGCACCACAACTTCTCCGTCATTCAGTTGCGATGGCAGAGTGCATTGCTCCGAAATGACATCTCGAGCTGAAGCGGAGTATTTCTCTAACAATTGTCCAGGTACAAAAATGGATGGCGACCACGACGGCGATCCATGCGAAAACGATAGTAGGTTTTAGCTCAATGCGCAGCTGCTGAACGTTCTCTCCGCCACACCCAGGGAGCTACCGGCGCAATCCCCAGCCACAGTCCACGTGGTGCATGCTGCGCATCACGCTGCACCGCTTTCAATTCAGCGTTGCGGCGATAGGTCGAGGCCCAGGCCATTCCACGCCGCACCAGTTCGGTATTCACCTGCATGGCGCCCTGCTGAATCTGCGCAATCGTCCGCCCATAGGCATCAATCGCAACCGTGGTCACCTCCACCCGTTGATTCAGCACCAGCGCGCTCAGCGCACGCGTGGCGTCGTCTCCATACGGCTGGTCTTTCTCCGGCGCATCGATATTGGCGAGGCGAACCTTCAGGAAAGCGCGCGAGACAGCGCCATAGGAGTCAGGTTTGAACAGGACGGTATCGCCATCGATGACCACAAAGACAACGCCGCTCATCGTATCCGCCCACGCGGGCGCAATGGCGGCCAGCAGCAGGCAAAGCGAGGCAATCAGGCGCTTCACCCGGCGAGCATCTCTGCTGCGTGCTGCCGGGTGGTGGCGGTGATTTTGATGCCGCCCAGCATGCGGGCGAGTTCTTCCACCCGCGCGGCAGCATCGAGCAATTCGATGTTGGACGAAACGAAGCCGCCGTTGGCTTGCTTGGCGACGCGCAGGTGTTGGGTGCCGCGCGCGGCCACCTGCGGCAGATGGGTGATGACCAGCACCTGCCGGGTTTCACCCAGCTTGGCCAGACGCCGCCCGACCGCTTCGGCGACGCTGCCGCCGATGCCGACATCGACCTCGTCGAAAATCAGCGTCGGCACCCCGGCCACGCCGGACAGCGCGGTCTGGATCGCCAGGCTGATGCGCGACAGCTCGCCGCCCGATGCCACCTTGGCAAGCGACCCCGGCGCCAGGCCGGTGTGGCTGGCGACAAGAAAGCTGACGTCTTCCAGCCCGTGCGCTCGCGGTTCGCTCGCCGGCTGCAACTGGATGTCGAGCTGGCCGCCTGCCAGCGCCAGTTCGTGCATTGCGGCGGTGACCTGTTTCGACAGCGCGGTTGCGGCTTTGCGGCGCAACGCGCTGAGTTGGTTGGCCGCGTGCTGGTAGTGCGCCAGGGTGACCTCTTCGCTGGCCTGCAGCGTGTCGAGATCGTCGCTGGCGGCCAATTCGGCCAGTCGTGTCCGAAAGCGTTCAAGCAGACTGGCCAGCGCATCGGGCTGCACCCGGTGCTTGCGCGCCAGCCGGTGCATGTCGCTTAACAAAGCATCCAGCTCGTTCAGGCGTTCAGGATCGAGATTCAGGCTGTCGGAATAACGGCGCAGCGCATGCACGGCCTCGGCCAGATCGGCGCTGGCGGAATGCAGCAGCGTCGCCACCTCCTTCAGGCTGTCGTCCACCGCCTGCATCGCATCGAGCCGCGCGCTCATGTCGCCCAGCTGGCTGGAGACGGCGGCTTCGCCTTCATCGAGTCCGTCGATCAGCGCCTGGCTGCCTTCGATCAGGGTGGTGACGTGCGACAGTCGCGCGTGCTCGGTCTGGATGTCGTCCCAGCGCGCGAGATCGTCGCCCAGCGCACGCAGTTCTTCCACCGCCAGCTGCAAGCCTTCGCGTTCGATCTGCCGCGCCTGACCGTGGGATTCGGCGTCGAGGCGCCGCTGGCGCGCACCCTGCCAGGCATGCCAGGCGGTGCTGACAGTGGCAGCGGTTTGCTGCGCGCCCGCATACGCATCGAGCACCTCGCGCTGGGTTTGCGGGCGCAGCAGCGCGTGGTGCGCATGCTGGCCATGGATGTCGAGCAGAAACTCGGCGGCTTCCTTAAGCTGGGTCAGCGGCGCGGCGCTGCCGTTGATAAAGGCACGCGAACGGCCGCCCGCCTCGATCACCCGGCGCAGAATCAGGCTGCCATCATCCACGGCAAACCCCGCTTCCTCGAGCCAGCTTGCCAGCTGCGGCAGACCCTCCACCACAAACCCGGCGGCGATTTCGGCACGCGGCGCGCCGCTGCGCACCACGCCGCCCTCGGCGCGATCGCCCAGCGCCAGCGCCAGCGCGTCGACCAGAATCGATTTTCCCGCACCGGTCTCGCCGGTGAGCACCGTGAGTCCCGGCGCGAAATCGAGTTCAACCGATTCGACCAGCAGGTAATTGCGGATGGATAAATGGGCGAGCATGAACTGCTCAGAGTTTCTTGCCCCAATGCAGCTTCTGCCGCAGGGTGTCGTAGTAGCTGTAGGAATGCGGGTGCAACAGGGTGACCGGACGGTTGGCGCGGGTGATCCAGACATGGTCGCCGCTGAACAGATCGAAATGGTGCTGGCCATCGAAATGGACGCGCGCATCGTCGGCATAGGTCAGGTGCAGCTCGATACGCGAATGGCTGCTGACCACGATCGGACGCGCCGACAGGGTGTGCGGGCAGATCGGCACCAGCGCCACTGCCTCCAGTGTCGGATGCACGATCGGGCCGCCCGACGACAGCGCATAGGCCGTGGTGCCGGTCGGCGTGGTGACGACCAGGCCATCGGCGCGCTGGCTGTAAACAAACTCGCTGTTGATGGCGATTTCCAGATCGATCAGGCGGCCCGAGCCGCCCTTGCCGACCACCACATCGTTGAACGCGGTGGATTCGAACACCGTCTCACCGCCGCGCCGCACCTGGCCGTTGAGCAGGATGCGTTCTTCCGCCACGTACTGTCCACTGAGAATTTCAGCCACCGCATCGAACATGTCATCCACCGTGATGTCGGTGAGAAAGCCCAGCCGCCCCTGGTTGATGCCGATCAGCGGCACGCCGTGCGGCGCCAGCTCGCGCGCAATCGACAGCATGGTGCCGTCGCCGCCCATCACCACAACCACATCGCTCTCGGTTGCCAGGTCATGCAGGCTGCGGGCAGGACAATCGCGAAGATTCAATCGCTCGGCCGTCTGGCTGGCAAGCAGAACGACATGTCCGCGCGTCTGCAGGAATTCGGCAAGCGCACGCACCGAATCGTGCATCTCCGGGTTGTCATATTTCCCGACCAGGCCAACAGTATGAAAAGGGGTTTGCATGGGGGGCGATTATAAAGGGCGAGCGGTGTACGGTGGACAATACGCAGGCAATTCCGTTTCAGCCCGCGCCAACCGCTCATCACCCTCTCCCCGCTCCCTTATAATGATGGCATGCTTACCGACCGCGCCTGTATCCTGCTGAAAACCCTGGTTGAACGCTATATCGTCGACGGCGAACCGGTCGGTTCGCGCACCCTGTCGAAACATGCCGGTCTGGATCTGTCGCCCGCCACCATCCGCAACATCATGGCCGATCTCGAAGAGATGGGCTTTGTCGCCAGTCCGCACACCTCGGCCGGGCGCATTCCAACCCCACGCGGCTACCGTTTTTTTGTCGATACCCTGCTCACCATGCGTCCGCTGGCGCAGGTCGAAGTCAACCAGCTCGAACACAGTCTGGCCTCGTCCGACCCACAGCACCTGATGACCGCAGCGTCCACCCTGCTGTCCGACCTCAGCCAGTTTGCCGGGCTGGTGATGACGCCGCGCCGCAACCCGGCGTTCCGCCAGATCGAGTTCATCAGCCTGTCTGAAAAGCGCATCCTGCTCATCATTGTCACCATGGAAGGCGAAGTCGAAAACCGCGTCATCCTCACCGAGCAGGCCGTCAGTGCCTCCGTCCTGACCGAGGCTGCCAACTATTTCAATCAGCATTTTTCCGGTCACCGCTTCGACCAGGTGCGCGCCAAACTGCGCGACGAACTCGGCCGCGTACGCGACGACATCAACCGCCTGATGACCGCTGCGGTGGACGCGGGCAGTCAGGCTGCGGACGCCAGCCACGAAAACGTGGTGGTGTCGGGCAGCCGCAATCTGCTGAACGTCAACGAACTCTCCAGCAACATGGGCAATCTGCGCCGCCTGTTCGACGCTTTCGAACAGAAGACCGGCCTGTTGCAACTGCTCGACCAGTCGCGCAATGCAGCCGGGGTGCAAATCTTCATCGGCGGCGAATCCGAGTTGCTGCCGCTCGACGAATGCAGCCTGGTCACCGCGCCCTACTCAGTCGACGGCCAGGTGGTCGGCACCCTCGGCGTGGTCGGCCCCACCCGCATGGCCTACGAACGCGTAGTGCCGATCGTCGACATCACAGCCAGACTCTTGTCGAGTGCACTTTCCCATCATTGATGACATACCTTAAAGAACCCGATTACGTCCACGGCCAGCCCGTCCGCACCGGCATCCTGCTGGTCAATCTGGGCACGCCGGCGGCTCCTACCGCGCAGGCGCTGCGGCCCTACCTGAAAGAGTTCTTGTCCGATCCGCGCGTGGTGGAAATCCCGCGTCTGGTCTGGTGGCTGATTCTGAACGGCATCATCCTCAACACCCGCCCGAAAAAATCCGCCGAAAAATATGCTGCAATCTGGACCGCTGACGGCTCACCGTTGCGGGTACACACCGAAAAACAGGCCAAGCTGCTGCATGGCTGGCTCGGTGAAAAACTCACCAGCCCGCTCAAAGTCGAATACGCCATGCGCTATGGCCAGCCGTCGATTCCCGCCACCCTGGCGCGGATGAAAGCAGAAGGCTGCGACCGCATCCTGATTTTGCCGGCCTACCCGCAATATGCGGCGTCCAGCACCGCCACCGCGTTCGATGCGGCATTTTCCTGGTTGCTCAAAACCCGCAACCAGCCCGCGCTGCGCACGCTCAAGCACTACCACGACCACCCCGCCTACATTCACGCACTCGCCAGCAACATCCGCGACGACTGGCAAAAAAACGGCCGCCCCGACGTGCTCGTCATGAGCTTTCACGGCGTGCCGCGTTACACGCTGGACAAGGGCGACCCCTATCACTGCGAATGCCAGAAAACCGGACGCCTGCTGGCCGAAGCACTCGGACTCGAAGCGAAGCAATTCCGCCTCACCTTCCAGTCGCGCTTCGGCCGCGCCGAATGGCTGCAACCCTACACCGACAAAACCCTGGCAGCGCTTGGCAAGGAAGGCGTCAAGCGGGTGGACGTAGTGGCACCCGGCTTCACTGCCGACTGTCTGGAAACCCTGGAAGAGCTGGCGATCGAAGGCCGCGCCACATTCATCGCAGCCGGCGGCAAGGAATTTCGCTACATCCCCGCACTCAACGAACATCCAAAATGGATCGCAGCGCTCGGCCAGATCGCGCTGGACAATCTGGGCGGCTGGGTCAGCCTTGAGGGTGCGCGCAATGCCGACGAAGAAGCCCGGCAGGCCAGCAGAACGCGTGCACTGAACCTCGGCGCACGCAACTAGATTCGACAAGGGTCCCCGGATCCTTTATTCGTTGCGAATAAAGTGCTCGCGGTAATACTTCATCTCTTCAATCGACTCGTAAATATCGGCCAGCGCATCGTGCTTGCTGCCTTTT
>JAAPAA010000178.1 GCA_012274165.1 Thiobacillaceae bacterium | reverse complement strand
CGCATCACTCGGCTGGAGCGGGCCAAGCGTCGCATCAAGTTCGGCTTGCTCAAGGGCAAGCTCACGGTCCCGCCGGACTTCGACGCCCCTCTGCCGGACGACGTGCTGCGCGGCTTCGAGGGACGCTGATGCGGCTCCTGCTGGACACGCACATCTTCTTATGGGCTGTTGCGGGCTCACCGCTACTGAAGCCCCCGGTTCGCCCCTCATCGAGTCCGCCGACGAGGTCTACGTGTCGGCAGCTTCAATATGGGAGGTGGCCATCAAGGCGCGCCTTGGGAAGATTCAGGCGGACCCGTACGAGTTGTCGGCAGCCATAGAGGCCAGCGGGTTTCTGGAACTGCCCCTGAATCTCCCCAGGGCTAAAGCCCGGGGGTTCTGAGCCCAGATCCAGAGCCTCTCTTCGGCTCTCGGCTTGCGCCTACAGCATCCGAAGCATCGACTCTGGCAAGAGCTCTTTGCCGTGCGACCCGTTCAGGCGCAGGCAGCTGGTTGGCTGCCGACGCGGCGGCGAGCAAGCTCGCCACGCTCACAGGTTGTTGTCGCATCCACCCCGCACGGCCTAGCAGCGATTGCGCAGCCGGCCAGGCCGCTTGGGCCTGGCGCTGGTGGATGGCGTTCTTGCCGGCTGTCGCCGCCAAGAACGCAGAGTACATGTCGCGCTGGACCACACCGGAGCCGTCGCCCAGCACGTGCCAGCGCTCAGACAGGCGCTTCTTCGTGCAGGTGTCGGTGGTGTGGTCGTACTGCGACAGTTTCAGGCTCCACGTGTCGAGCTCCACCAGCTGTCCGCCGGCTCTTTCAGCCTTGCGCGCGAGCTTGGAAATCAACGAGCCTGCCGCTCGTACCTTGGTCGACCTGCCGAAGTTCTTCTGGAAGGCCACATAACTGAGTTTCTCGGCTTGGATCACATTGCCCAGCGCCATGATCTGGTTGGCCAGTCGTCCGTGGCTGCGACCGCGCCGCTTATCCAGCACGCGTTCGGTCTCGGCCAGCTCGCCGCTCAAGTCTTGGTAGGACTTCGAGCGCACGGTGATCTTGGAGCCACGCTTGAACGTGCCGTCGGCATTGAAGCACTGCGGGTTGGTGGCGCGTCGCGATCGGTCCATGGCCCGCTGGATCTTGCGCGCCTGCACCCAGGGCTGCTGCACCTCGGGTGCAAGCGGCCTCAGCGCCGCGCCATGCTCCGAATAGATCGCCACGGTCGAGGGCCCGATGTCCAGCCCCGCCACGGCGCCTTCGATCGTCTGGTACTTCGCTGGCGTGACGCCTTTCTGGGCAAGTTGCACGAACCAGCGACGCTGTCCATTGATCAGGCGCCAGACGATTCGCGAGAACTTGGTGGGGGCCTTCAGCGCCTGCTCCAGCCACCCGTCTTGGCCATCAGGCGGCATCATTGCGGGCAGGCGCAGGCTGCCCCACTCCAGGCAGCCGGTGCCCGCGTTCCATGCCAAGGCGGAGCCGGCGCTCTTGCCTTCGATCGAGTGCAACGGCCGGCCCTTGCCCTTGAACCGCGGACGGCCGCGGACGCCGAAGGCATACATTTCTGCGGCCGCATAGGCTCGTTCGGCAACGCGCTGGCACTCGTGCGCACCAATTCGCGCATCGGTTCGTGCACGCCCACTGTTCCAGCCTGCCTCGTTCTTGCACCGCGTGCCGAACGCAGAGATCGCCTCGGAGGTGAAGCCGTAGGCATGCCGCGCCGCGGCGAACACCGCGTGCCGTTCCTTGTTCGGCTTGCTGCCCACGGACTTGGGCATCGCGCGAGCGCGAGCCCAGGCAACCGACTCGCGCATCCGGTCCAGGCGGCGCAGCGCCTCACCGAGGCACGCGTTGGAGAGCTGACGAAAAAGCTCCATCCGCACCACCATCTCACGGTCCTCCGCGATCGAGACGACCAATGCGCGCTCGACGATGAAGGTGGGGGTGCTCTTGCGGGCCATGGCTACACGCGCCTCTGGTTTTCGATGTACTGCTTTACGATCGCCAGTGGCGCACCTCCCACGGTGGAGACAAAGTAGCTGTTCGTCCACAGCGTGGGTAACCTGCGCTTCAGGAACGAAAATCCCGCGCGCAGTTCGCGCGAGCTGGTGCCCTTGATCTCCTTGACCAGGCGGTGGATGCCAAATTGAGGATCCACGTCCACCAACAGGTGGACGTGATCAGGCATGACCTCCATCTCTATGAGTTGGGCCTGCCGGGCCTCGCACACTCGGTTCACGATCGCCTTGAGCTGTTCGTCGGCGCCATCCACCAGGACTGACCGGCGGTATTTCGGGCACCACACGACGTGGTACTTGCACGAGAACACCACGTTGCGGTTCGAGCGATACTGGCTGGACATATAACCAGTATATATCGGCGCTATAACTATTCAATACCTCAGAGGCGCTCACCCCATGGCTAAAGCGAGGGGCTTGCGCGCCGAATCTCGTCAGCGCAAGGCATGCGGCTGGTGTGGCGAAGCTTGAGCTGCACCACAACGACCCGTTCGACTTGCTCCTGATTGCCCAGGCATTGGTCGAGCCCTTGAAGCT
>JAAPAA010000177.1 GCA_012274165.1 Thiobacillaceae bacterium | reverse complement strand
TCGCCCGTTGAATGCTGCCCTGGCACACACGGCGGCCTGGATGGGGCGTGGTGTGCTGGCGTTGGCGGCGGCACTGGCGCTGGCGGCAGCGCTTGATGCGGGGTGGCGTTGGTGGCGTTATCTGCGCCGTCACGCGATGAGTTGGCAGGACGTGCTGGCTGAGGCACGCGAGGCCGAGGTCAGTCCGGAAATTCGTGCGCAATTGCGCGGTCGCCAGCAGCAGGCAGGGCAGGGGGCGCAGCCGGAAAGGGATGAGGGCGCAACCGCCATATCAAAATCGATTAACGAGGTGATTGGGTGAGTGCGCAGGGTGTCATGGTAATGGGGATGCCGGCGAGCCGGTTGGCCGTGCCGACACTGGTATTGCTGATTTTGGCAATGATGGTGTTGCCGCTGCCCACCTTGATGCTCGATGTGCTGTTCACGCTCAATATCGCGCTGGCGATGATCGTGCTGCTGGTAAGCTTGAACGCGCGGCGCCCGCTGGACTTTTCGGTGTTCCCCACTGTGTTGCTGCTGACGACCTTGTTGCGTCTGTCGCTCAATGTGGCTTCGACCCGGGTCATTTTGATCCAAGGCCACACTGGGCCGGACGCGGCGGGCAAAGTGATCGAATCCTTTGGCAGCTTTCTGGTCGGCGGCAACATTGCGGTCGGCTTCGTGGTGTTCCTGATCCTGGTCATCATCAACTTCGTCGTCATTACCAAGGGTGCCGGGCGTATCGCCGAGGTGGCGGCGCGCTTTACGCTGGATTCGATGCCTGGCAAGCAATTGGCTGTCGATGCCGATTTGAACGCTGGCTTCATCAACGACGTCGAAGCGCGCGCGCGCCGTAACGATATCGGCCGCGAAGCCGATTTTTACGGTGCGATGGACGGTGCGTCCAAGTTTGTGCGCGGCGACGCTATCGCCGGCATGATGATTCTCGTGGTTAATCTGATCGGTGGCATTGCCGTCGGTCTGCTGCAACACCATCTCGGCATCGGCGAAGCGAGTAGTCGTTATGCGCTGCTGACCGTGGGCGACGGGCTGGTGACGCAGATTCCCGCGCTGATCATTTCGACGGCGGCGGGCATCGTGGTGAGCCGGGCATCCAGTGAACAGGATTTGTCCCGCGAGTTTTCCACCCAGGTTTTCGGCCAGCCGAATACGTTGTATGTGGCCGCAGCGGTACTGGGTGCGCTGGGCGTGATCCCGGGTACGCCGCATCTGGCGTTTCTGACCATCGCAGTGGTGTTGAGCAGCCTGGGATTCTGGTTGATGCGGCGTCAGCGTACCCAACCTGATACCGAACTGCCTGGGCTGACCGAAGATATGGCCGCGCCGGTCGATGTCACTTGGGACGATATTCCACCGGTGGATGTGCTGGCGCTTGAGGTCGGTTATCGGCTGATATCCCTGGTCGACCGCAATCAGGGGGGCGAGGCGCTGACCAAAATCACCGAGGCGCGGCGTCGTTTCGCGAGTGACATGGGCCTGGTCGTGCCGCTCATACGGGTGCGGGACAACCTCGATCTCAAGCCCAACAGCTACCGCATCACCTTGAAGGGCGTTGACGTGGCGCATGGCGAAATGCCCAGCGGCCAGATGTTGGCGATCGACATGGGCGATGTGCTGGGGCGCATCGATGGCGCGCCGGGCATCGATCCGCTGACCGGGCAAAGCGGGGTCTGGATCGAGACAGGACGCGAAGAAGAAGCCGAATTGCGCGGCTTTGTGGTGTTCACTGCAGCTGAGTTGATCGCGCGCCAGGTCGAGATGGTCTTCCGTCAACACGCGCCCGAGTTGCTGGGGCGCGTCGAAGTTCAACAGCTGCTCAATACGCTGACACGCAGCCATCCGGGGCTGGTCGAAGATGTCACGCCGCGCCATCTGCCACTCACCAGTGTGCAGGCGGTGTTGCAACAGCTGATTGCCGAAAACGTCTCGATCCGCGACAGCCGAACCCTGTTTGAAATCCTGGCAGCGCGCGCGCCGAACAATCAGGTGATCGATGATCTGGTGGAAACGGTGCGTGCCGCGCTGGGGCGCAGCATTGTCGATCGCCTGTTCGAAGGGGGCAATGAGTTGCACGTGATGGGTCTCGCCGCTGCCACCGAGACGCGTTTGATGAATGAAATGGGTGACGAAGGCGAAGCGCTGCTGTCGCCGGCCACGCTGGATGCCCTGAATGACGCAGCGGAGCGTGCCGTGTCGGAGCAGGAACACGCTGGCTATCCACCGGTGCTGCTGACTTCACCCAGCCTGCGTGCGATTCTGTCGCGGTTGTTGCGGCGCAATCTGCCACAGTTGGCGGTGGTTTCTTACGCCGAGGTGCCGGCCGATAAAATCGTGCAGGTGAATACAGAACTGGCCATTGGGGGCAACGCATGAGCGCACAGGTTTTTATTGCGGCGAACGCGCGTGAGGCGTTGGCAAAAGTACGTCGCGAACTGGGCGACGATGCCGTGGTGCTGTCGACGCGGCCGCATCCGCAAGGCGTTGAATTGCTGGCCAGTGGCTACGGAAGTTTGGCGGCCTCGTCCGTTAATGAGGCCAATGAAGCGTCGGACAGCGTCAGCAGTTCACGCATCCTGACCGAACTGGCGCGCCTGCGCGGCATGTTGCAAAACCAGCTGGCCGGTTTTGCCTGGGGCGCTGCGCGACGGCGCGATCCGGTGCGGGTCGCGCTGATGCAAACTCTGTTCGCTGCTGGATTTGGCAGCTCACTCGCGCGGAACCTGGCAGCCCGGCTGCCGCGCGGACTGGATGCCCCAGCGGCGCAACGCTGGCTGCGGCAGGTGCTGATCCGCAATCTGCCGCTGCAGTCGGGTGCAGCCGACTTGATGAGCCAAGGCGGCCGCTATGCGCTGGTCGGATCAACCGGATCGGGCAAAACCACGACCCTGGCCAAACTCGCCGCGCGCGGGGTGGATGCGCATGGCGCAGATCAGGTGGCCCTGGTGGCGGCTGATTCCTTCCGCATCGGCGCGGCGGCGCAACTCGCGGTCTATGCTGACTTGCTGGGCGTGTCGCTCCATGTGATCGACAATCAAACCCGCTTGGCGCAACTGTTGCCGCAACTCGCGGCCAAAAAGCTGCTGCTGATCGATACCGCAGGTTTTGCGCCGTCGGATCCGCGTACCCGTGAGGCGCAAGCGCTCGACGCCATGGGCGTGCGGCGGCTTGCAGTGATTGCTGCCAACCAGCAGGGTGCGGCGATCGAACAGGCCATGTTGCGGTTTGGTCAGGGTGCGGCTGCCTGCATCCTCACCAAACTCGACGAAACCCCGCAGCCGGGCGCAGCACTCGACAGCCTGATCCGCCATCGCCTGCCGCTGACCTACATCAGTGGTGGCCAGCGTGTGCCGGAAGACCTGCACCTCGCCAATGCCACTTATCTCATCGACCGCGCGTTGAAGGGCGGCCAGCTTGCCACGCCCTTTGCGCTGGAGGCCGAGGACTGGCCGCTCTTTGCGGGCGTCGAGGCCGAGCGCACGGAACGCTATGCTTCAGCAAAGAGCGTCAATGCAGGCTGATCAGCCTGATCAGGCGGCTGGACTGCGGCGGCGCAGCACCCGGCTGCCGCCAGCCTGCATCTACTGTTTTTTTGACACAGCCGAATGGACTGAAAAGCTGGCTGCTGCCTTGCAGCAAGCCGGGCAGACGTCCCTGCTGATCGACCGACGTGGCCGTTTGTTTGCCGCCGCACCTACGCGCAGCCTGTTTGACTGGAAAC
>JAAPAA010000176.1 GCA_012274165.1 Thiobacillaceae bacterium | reverse complement strand
TTATTCACTGGATACCAGGGGTGTTCGACTAAGAAATTGACAATGGCCGTGTCCATGCCTATCCGCTTCGCCTTACTGTTTCCCCGAAAGCGAACCGTATCGCGCTGTTCGCCTGTTGTTTTGTCCTCGAGACATTCCTAATACATGGAAGCCACTCTGGTATCCTACTTGGATACCACTCCTTTGCGCAAATGAGACCTTGCAGATGCACGTGGCCACGGCCGCCATTCGTGTCAGCGCGTCGCGAAGCCGAGGCGCCGCCGAGCTGAGACACTAAAGGTCTATTCCTTTCTCACCCACGGCCTTTCGCCTTGACCCAACCACAAGACTGCACGCGCGCAAGAGACCCCCTCCCGCGCAGTGCCGTCTTCGGACTGGCATATTTCCGTCCTAATCAACTCGGCGGTGACCGACCGCGCCGCGAAATCCACAGCTGCGGTGGACAACCCTGTGACTAAACGCTCGCTGACGGCTGCCGAGCCGCGCGGACACGGCAACGCAACAGATTGCCCACAAACAAGGCAACGTGAAGCAGTGCGCCAAGGCCTGCAACTGGGCGTGCTCTCCCATCAGGGACGAATTGCGCGCGGTAAAGTGGCGCGACTGGAAGATGCATCTGATCTGGGAGGCCGAACCCAACGACGGTGTCAAGTATCTCGAGACGCCGTGGATATTCAACTTGATTACTGATCCGAAGGAAGAAACCAACATCGCGACTGAGGCCGACGGCCTGACAGCGAATCAGCTCGCGCAGCTAGTAGATACTACAGGTCGCTGTTCTTGCTGACCCTTGCAAACGGATCAAGGTCGTCGAGCTGGCTGGGCGTCGCATTGGCCTGGACCTTCACCGCGGGCGTCAGGGGCTGCATCTGGCTGTCCACGGAACACTGCCATAGATCCCAGTCTGTGTTGTCATTGCCTTCGAGCACTTCCGAGGCTGGAATCGATTCGGTCGGGTCCCATGCCTGTTGCTTGCGTCTTTCCGGCTTGCGCGTTGTTGGCTGAGTCGTCGGCCGTGCTGCGGGGGACACCAGCTGCTTGATAAATTTGAACATCTTGTGCAATCGAGTTCGATTCAGGACATCAAACAGGGCAATGTCATTCCTTGACCCAAGGGATCCAGTCGCTCTTCCGGAGGGGAGACGACTGACGGCGGTGTGGAAATGATCGGCTTTGCCATCTATATCAACCTTGATGCCGACCTGCCCGCGGCCCTTGCGCGTGATCATCCCTCACGGGTACCGGCTTGTGCTCAAACGATGCCGGCACTGTGAGGTCACGTTTTTGTTGGGAATGACCGTCGACGCTAAGCAGCGAATCCATTTCGGGCCCCAACCAAGGCGAGTGACTCTCGTCGTGTGTCGTCATAGACGTAGCCGCCTTGGAAAGCGTGGTTGTGATGGCTCCTGCATAGTAAAGACAGCTCAGGTCGTATTCCATTTGACGAACAGCGAACCCGGTGCGCAGGCGCAAGGCTTCCAACGTGCCCGGCTCGGCCGACAACTCGCGCAGCAACATGAGCTGCGAATCGTGCAACCAGCGCAGCGGCACTCGGGGCGCATGGCGGTAGTAGATCATCTCAGCGCGATAACGCGGCTCCAGCAGATTGCGGTCGGTTCGGCGCACGAAGGCCCAGGTCAGCTCGGCCAAGCTGGTGCGAACGAAGCCCTCCGGCATATTCCCCGCGCCATTTGGACGTTTGTCCCAGTGGGCATCGCGCAGCCCCTCTGGATGCAACTGAGCCGAAATGCCCGCCTTGCCCTCCCGAAAGTCCAGTACTGCCAGCAGGGCGCCGCGGTGACTGATGTGGAAGATGCCATGGCGCAGTTCTGCGCCGCGTTGAATGATTTGCTCGCCCAGAACGAACTGCGCACGCACCATCCGAAGCAAGATCTCGAACTGCAGCAGCACGGAATTGATGCCGGGTTGGGATGCGGGATCAAAGGTGCGTGGCGGTGCGAAGTCCGACGAAGTCAGCGGCACTGCGAAGGCCACCGGCCTGTCGACTTCGCTCATATCGAGCTTCAGGGCATGCTCGGACGGCAGTCCAGCCGCAACTTTCAGAGTGCCATCGGGCATCAGGCGAACCTTGGACCCGTTCACCCACCACGCATCAGCATCGCCGAAGTCGCTGATGCGCCAGCGTACCGAGCCCGAAGGGCGTGTCATCGAGGTTTCAAGCTGCGCTCGTTGCTGGGGGGCAAAGCCCAACATTCCGAGCCAGAGGATGGGTCGCTCAGCGGCTGAATCGCCGGCAATCGGTTCGGGTGGCATGGGGTACTTCGTTTCGGCGCACTTACAAGTGCTTCAAAATGTATAACACAGGTTCGCGGATCGAGCAAGACAGCAAAGGTGCGCATGCCCATTCGGCTCGGTCCCAAGTCGCGCCGCGAAGCCATTTCGCCGCCTTCTGGTGTTCTTCAGTGTTCGGACGCAAGTTCGCCGCCACCGCGCCGTCCACCACGCCAGGGTCCCTGTCGGGTAATGGTCACGGAATCTACAGCGGAGAAGAATTACAAGGACATGGACGACGGCTCAGACCTTTAGGGGATGTCTCAATAGCTCTTCCGCTTCTGCGCCAATGCGGTCTACAGCGGCCCGCCATTCGGCAAGGGCCTTCTCGTACTGTGGAGAGGCCTGCAGTGTCCCGCGAACGATCTGCCAGGCTGCGCGTTCCTGTGCCAGAGCGATTGCATAGGCATCTGATGGATCTGATGAAATGCCCGCCTGAGAAATATTCTTCATGATTCAAAGTTGTAGAGCGCGCCGACTGAGCAGGTGATCACGCAGATGGGGCCTCCGCGTCCGGGCGGTTGGACGGCGTTACTCCGGCCTGCTCATCCAATCGGGGATGTCTGAATTTTCGTGTTCGAGGCGCTTGTGAGACTTGTCCACGGCGGCGGGCGTCGCTTGCGACGAACGACCGACGCGGTGGGCAAGTTGGTGCCACATCTTAAGCGGCAACCT
>JAAPAA010000016.1 GCA_012274165.1 Thiobacillaceae bacterium | reverse complement strand
GGCAAGTGGATGAAGCCGCGCGGCGCGACGCCCACCACGCACATCTTCAAGCTACCGCTTGGCCTGGTTGGCGGCCGGCAGGCGGATTTCAGCACCTCGGTGGACAACGAATGGCTGTGCCTTCGCCTGTTCAAGGCGTACTGCCAGCCCACGGCAGAAGCTCGCATCGCCACGTTCGGCAAGCAGCGGGTGCTCGTCGTCGAACGATTCGACCGCGTGGTGTCGTCCGAGGGCACTCGGCTGTTCCGGCTCGTGCAGGAAGACTTCTGCCAAGCCACCGGCACATCGCCGCTCATGAAGTACGAGAACGAAGGCGGCCCTGGCCTCAAGCAACTTTTCACCCTGGTGCAGCAGTCGCTGGATGCAAAGCGCGACCTGCGTGCCCTCATGGCTTCGCAAATCCTGTTCTGGATGCTGCGCGCACCGGACGGTCATGCCAAGAACTTCAGCATCCAGCTGCAGGCCGGCACGGCCGGACGGTTCCGGCTCACGCCAATGTACGACGTGATGTCGGCCTATCCGGTCATCGGTGAAGGGCCGAATCAGTGGGCCGCGCAGGACCTTAAGCTCGCTATGGCACTGTTGGGCAAGAACCGGCACTACCACATGCACAACCTCCAGCGCCGGCACTTCAATAGCACGGCCAAGAAGGTCGGCTATGGAGAGAACGCCGAGCCGTTGCTTCAGGAGCTGATCGCGCGGACGCCAAATGCCGTAGCGCAGGTGCACGCGGAGCTGCCGCAGGGATTTTCGCAGCAGGTGGCCGACAAGGTGCTGGGCGGGCTACGGAGCGCCGCCCGGGCGCTCGAAGGCATGCCGACCGCCTGACACCTAGAAAACGACTAGGATTTACCCGATGAGGTGCGTCAACTTACTGGACCCATCACAAGAGCCGACCGACGAGGACCTTCAGGAGCTCGCGCAGGACGTACTTTGTACCGTTCGCGAGCGCGCTGCCGCCGCAAACGCAGCGCTGGCCGAGACAATAAGGGCGGAGACTCTTGAGGCGATGCGTCGCCTTCACTCCCGGCAGCTGCCAATCGCCAGCGCGGAAAAGGCGCCCGTACAGGCCGGGCTGTTCGATGACGCGATGAAGGGGGCAGGAGACGACGCGCCGTGACGGTCAGCGCATACCGGCACACATGGCTAAACTGGCGCAATGAAGACCACCGCGGGCCTCACAGACGACGAGCTAAAGCTCCTCCGAGAGTCGGGGCTTGACGTTCGCGCGGCCCCGGCCGCCGAGCTGTGGGCATTCAAGCGGGAGCGGCAGCGACGGGACATCGAGTCCATTCGCCAGGGGCGCAGGACCAACTCGGATCTGAGCTGGTTTACAGAGGAAATGGCGCGCAACGCCGTGATCGTCGGCGAGCCTTTCTGAAGGGCGGGGGAGGTCGCCCTAATCGCCGAAGATGCGGACCGGCCAGCGGGGGCACCTGATCGACCTGGGCGAGGCCCAGCCGCAAGTGCCAGCTAGCCAATGACTGCTCGGGCGGGCGGCCCGCCAGGAACCCAGTTCTGGCTTGATAATTGCCTTGACGTATCTATTCATTTAATATTCATGGATGCAGCTTACAGCCGAACATCAGCTCATCCTTGGAATCCTGTCTTCCGAGGGCACGGCAACGTCGGCCGAACTTCAAGCTGCTACAGGGAAGAGTCAACCCACGGTTTCACGACTCATTGCCGACTTAGGTCCCCAGGTGCTGGTCATAGGGCGGGCTCGCGCTACTCGGTATGGCCTCGGGAAATCTATTCACGGACGCCCTCCCCAACACACACTCTGGTGGACCGACGAGCAGGGAGCGCGCGTCGATGTTGGCACCCTGACTTTCCTGGCCAACGACTCCCTTTACGTCCACTCACCGAGGTTCGGACACTTCACGGGCTCGTCGCTTCCCTGGTACCTGTCTCCGTTACGCGCAGAAGGCTTCCTCGGCCGCCTGGCAGCCCGTTCCATGGCTGGCTTGGGAGTGGAAGCCGAGCCGGATCGATGGTCGCTGGAGACCGTGCTCTATGCGGCCTTGCAAGTCCACGACGCACCCGGAGCGATGACGCTCGGCGTGCAAGATGCCTCCGTCTCCTCGTTGCGACTTGAGCAAGGTTCGCTATTCGAGTCACTGGACGCGGCGGCCGCACGCGTGGCGACCGCGCTTCCGGCCGGCTCATCCGCCGGCGGAGAGCAGCCGAAATTCCTTGCCGTCTTTCCGGGGCACGTGATCGTCAAGTTCACACCGCCGATCCAGACGCCCGGCGGTAGGCGCTGGTCCGACCTTCTGCATGCGGAGCAACTGGCCAGCGATACCCTCGATGCGCACGGCTTCAGCGCGGCTCGGTCGCGCATCGTGCGCACCGCGCAGCGGACCTACCTCATCTCTGAGCGATTCGATCGCATCGGCCTGACCGGCCGGCGGCACGCTGTCGCCATCGGCAAGGCGCATGAGGCATTCGTCCAGGGTGCGTACCGCAACTGGGTCGAATCGAGCAGCGCTCTCGCGAACCGAGGATGCCTGAGCTCCCAGCACGCTGACGCCGTGAGCATCATCCGTGACTTCGGCAGGCTCATCGGCAATACGGACATGCATAGCGCCAACTTGGCGTTGTTCGTTCCGCTGGAGGGTGTGCGGCGGGGACGATTCGAGTTGGCACCCGTCTACGACATGCTTCCCATGCGCTGGAGGCCGGATCCGCTGCAGGGCGGCGTTCAGGAATACACGCCGTTCGCGCCGGAAGATGCAGCCCTTGCCTCGCGAGCCGCGCCGCTTGCAAAGGAATTCTGGAATCGTTTGGCCAAATGCGAGGGCGCCAGTAACGAGTTGCGCCGCGTTGCCGCTGACATGGCGGAGAAACTGAGTCCCGACGTGCCTGGTACTGACGTAGTCGAGCGGCCGCGAGGATGAGCCCAGGCGCCCGCACATGGTGGCGCAATTGAAGGGGGCGCACCCGTCGAACGGATAGAGCCGTGCGAGAGGCAAATCGCACCATCTTCGAAAAATTCACGCGACAATCTTGAAGAACATCGCACGATCTACGCTGCCCTACATTTCAGTGTAGCAAGGGGCTGCAAAGCGACCAGCAGCTGCCTCTATCGTCCATTCTATGAACCAAATTTGGCTCATAGCGTGGTTCATAGACGGCCGGCGCTCTACAGTGCCCGCCCCGGGAAAACCGGCCTTTGCTCAGGCCTTGCTCGCTAGGTCCTTCATCGCCTGGACAAACTCCGTGATGGTGAGCTCGCCCTGAATATAGCGCTGGCTGACCGCCTCGCCCTCCGGGGACAACACGAAGCTTTCCAGGCGCACATTGCCGCGGGCGAAATCGATGGCCGCCTGGCGGCACTGGCGCTCATCGGACGAGTCGCTCGCGTCGGTCGTGATCGGAATGGACATCGGTTTATTGTGGCCCAACTCCATACGGTGGTTGCTCCCTCAGGAGCGGGTAGCCGGGCGGGCCCGTCACAGCACGCCCAGGAAGACCGCCAGACACTTGCTGATGGCCTCTGCTCATCGCACACCCGCCCTATCACTCGGCCGACCTTGGCCCTGGGCATGGACTGCGGCTTGTCCACCATCACGTCCGAAGGCACCTGCAGGCCGTTGACTTCGTCGGGTTACAAGTGCACGCGAAAGAGCGGCGCATCGCGCAGCTCGCGCGTGACGGGCAGCACCGTGACGGAAGGATGCTCGCTGAATAAGTCGGACTGCACGACCAGGGCAGGCCGCGGCTTTCCATAGGCGCCAGGCAGAGCGATGGTGACCAGCGTGCCGAGCCTCACTCCCAGCCCCGGGTGTCAGCGGCAGCCTGCAACCACTCCAGGGTATCCCGCTCGAGCGGATCGTCGCGCACCAGGAGCGACTGGCGCCGGCACTCGGCGGCGAATTCCGGCCGCGTCGTGTCGGGCACCCAGATCTGCACCGGACGCAGCCCCGCGGCTCGCAGGCTCTCCCTGTGCTTTTGGACCCGATCTGCTGCTGATGCCATGTGCGATCCACACCGATATATGCAACATGATGCCCGCGTTTCTTTTAGCGGCGGCTGCGCGCTTTGTACAGCGTCAGCTTTGTCCTACTTCGGGAATGCTGTTGACCTGTAAAGCAAATGTTTGTGCCACTTGCGGCACTCGCTACTCGTCGGCGGAAGCTCCCTCAGGGTCCCCTCGGCGCCGTAGTAGTGCAGGCCCAACGCTCGGCGTGACGGGGTTGCGCATCGGTGGACAGTGCAACTACCGTTGCGGCTGCGCGGCATGCGGCGGCGCCATGCGCGAGATCGGCCGGACGTCTCTGAAGTCCTGGACTACGAGCCCGGCAGTTTCCATGTTGTGCGCCATCGGCTCGTCACCCAGACACCAGGCTGATGTTACGTGACAACGGCTTTCATATTGCGCTCGCTTTCCTATCAGTCCAGCAGCGCCACCAGGCGCGCGATAGCATCGTCGATAACCACCTGCGGCACCCGCTCGACCTTGCGCGCCTTCCGCGCAGCCAGGTCCAGCATCCGAATCTTGTTCACCAGGGCCACGCCCTGAGTCTTGCAGCCGGTGCCCGTCAGTGTCACCGCGAAGCCCGCGTAGCGCGCGAAGTCCCCGCCTTGCGTG
>JAAPAA010000175.1 GCA_012274165.1 Thiobacillaceae bacterium | reverse complement strand
TGTCGGGGCTGGAGCCGTTCAACGTCGGCAAGGACTCGCTGTTCGTGAACGTTGGCGAGCGCACCAATGTCACCGGCTCGCGCGCGTTTGCCAAAATGATTCTCGAAGGCCGCTACGATGACGCGCTCTCGGTCGCGCGCCAGCAGGTTGAAAACGGCGCGCAGGTCATCGACATCAACATGGACGAGGGCATGCTCGACGCCGAGGCGGCGATGGTGCGCTTCCTGCTTTTGATCGCGTCGGAACCCGATATTTCCAAAGTGCCGATCATGCTCGACTCCAGCAAATGGAGCGTGATCGAAGCCGGGTTGAAATGCATTCAAGGCAAAGGCATCGTCAATTCGATCTCGATGAAAGAAGGCGAAGCCGAATTCATCGAACGCGCCAAACTCTGCCGCCGCTATGGCGCAGCGGTGATCGTGATGGCCTTCGATGAAGACGGCCAGGCCGATACCTACGCCCGCAAGACCGAAATCTGCGCGCGTGCCTACAAACTGCTGACCGAAACCGTCGGCTTCCCGGCCGAGGACATCATCTTCGACCCCAATATTTTCGCGGTCGCGACCGGCATTGAGGAACACGCCAACTACGCGGTGGACTTCATCGAGGCCACCCGCTGGATCCGCCACAATCTGCCGCACGCGCACATCTCCGGCGGCGTGTCGAACGTGAGCTTCTCGTTCCGCGGCAACGATGGCGTGCGCGAGGCGATCCACACCGCCTTCCTTTACCACGCGATCCAGGCCGGGATGGACATGGGCATCGTCAACGCCGGGCAACTGGGCGTGTATGCGAACCTTGACCCGGAGTTGAAGGAACGTGTCGAGGACGTGTTGATGAACCGGCGCGAGGATTCCACCGAGCGGCTGGTTACGTTTGCCGAAGGGGTCAAAAGCGGCGCGAAGGAAAACGTTGTCGATCTCGCCTGGCGGCAATTACCCGTAAGCGAGCGCCTCTCCCACGCGTTGGTGCAGGGCATTACCGAATTCATCGTCGAAGACACCGAAGCCGCGCGGCTCGAGTCCGTTCGCCCGCTGCACGTGATCGAAGGTCCGCTGATGGCCGGGATGAACGTCGTCGGCGACCTGTTCGGCGCGGGCAAGATGTTCCTGCCGCAAGTTGTGAAATCGGCACGCGTGATGAAACAGGCGGTCGCGCACCTGCTGCCGTTCATCGAAGCCGACAAACAGGCCGGCGACGCGCAAAGCGCGGGCAAGATCATCATGGCCACGGTCAAGGGCGACGTGCATGACATCGGCAAGAACATCGTCGGCGTGGTGCTGGGTTGCAACGGCTATGAAATTATCGACCTCGGCGTGATGGTGCCAGCGCAGAAAATTCTCGACGCTGCGCGCGAACACAAGGCCGACATCATTGGCTTGTCCGGCCTGATTACGCCGTCGCTCGAAGAGATGGCGCATGTCGCCAAGGAAATGCAGCGTCAGGGGTTCACGTTGCCGCTGCTGATCGGCGGCGCAACGACCTCGCTCGCGCATACCGCGGTCAAGATCGAGCCCAACTACGAACATCCGGTCATCTACGTCAAGGACGCCTCGCGCGCCGTTGGTGTTTGCACCCAACTGCTGTCGAACGACCTGCGCGACGCCTTCGTCGCCGAGGTGAAGGCCGATTACGCCATTACCCGCGAACGCCACCTCAAGCACAAATCCGACACCGTGCGCCTGAGCGTGAACGAAGCCCGCGCCCACAAGTTCGCCATTGACTGGGCAGCCTACACGCCACCGGTGCCCAAACAGCCCGGCGTACATGTCCTCAGAGCCTACGATTTGCAGAAACTGGTCGACCTTATCGACTGGACACCGTTCTTTGCCTCGTGGGAGCTGCACGGCAAATTCCCGAAGATTCTCGACGATGAAGTCGTCGGTGTCGAAGCGACAAAGCTCTACGCCGACGCGCAGGCGATGCTCAAGAAAATGGTCGCCGAAAACTGGGTCGAAGCCCGCGCCGTGTTCGGCCTCTTCCCCGCCAACACGGTGAACGACGACGACATTGCCGTCTACGCAGACGAATCGCGCAGCGAAACCCTGATGGTCTGGTACAACCTGCGCCAGCAAATGAAAAAGCCCGAAGGCCGCGCCAACCTGTGTCTGGCCGACTTTGTCGCGCCGAAGACCAGCGGGCTGAAGGATTACCTCGGTGCGTTTGTCGTGACTGCAGGCATCGGCGAGGACGAACGCGCCAAAGCCTTCGAGGCCGCCCACGACGACTACTCCGCGATCCTCTTCAAGTCGCTGTGCGACCGTCTCGCCGAAGCCTTCGCCGAACACCTGCATCTGCGCGTGCGCCGCGAATTCTGGGGCTATGCCAGCGAGGAAGCGCTCGCTAACGATGAATTGATCGGGGAGAAATACCAGGGCATCCGTCCCGCTCCCGGCTACCCGGCCTGCCCCGAGCACAGCGAAAAAGCCGCGTTGTTCGAAGTGCTCGACGCGACGAACAAAATCGGCGTCGTGCTCACCGAAAACTTCGCCATGTGGCCGGGCGCGGCGGTGTCAGGCTTCTACCTGTCGCATCCCGATAGCCAGTACTTTGCGGTGGCCAAGCTGGAAAAAGACCAGGTCGCGGATTACGCGCGGCGCAAGGGCTGGGATATGGCGACGGCGGAACGCTGGCTGGCGCCGAATCTGGCTTACCAACCCGCCTGAGCCTGAATGGCAGGGCTTACCAGCCCTGCTGCTGCATCTTCTCCAGCCAGAACAGCCCGATCACGGTCTTGGTTTCGCAGATTCGGCCATCGCGCACCCAGTCCATCGCTTCGCCGAATGGAAGGCGGAATACTTCCAGAAACTCGTCAGGGTCGCGCGCATGCTCGCCCAGCGTGAGGCCGCGCGCCAGAAAAAACGCCAGCCGTTCATCGGAATAGCCGATGCAGGGGTAGATGGTGGTGACTTCGCGCCATTCGCTGGCGGTGTAACCGGTTTCTTCTTCCAGTTCACGTTGCGCGCACACCAGGTCGGCTTCGCCGGGGTCGATCTTGCCGGCCGGGAATTCGATGAAGTCGCGGTGTAGCGGGTAGCGGTGCTGGCGTTCCAGCAGGACGTCGCCGTTGTCGAAAACCGGCAGGATCACGACCGCCCCGGGATGGATGATGTATTCGCGGGTCGATTCACCGCCGTTGGGCAGGCGCACATGGTCGCGCTTGACGTGCATGAGCCGACCCTGAAAAACGGTTTCGCTGCTTAACTGGGTTTCGGTGAGGGAGGGGGAGGCGGGCGTTTTCATGCGCCCCATCATACCCAGCGTGGACAAAAAAAAGCCGGGTTCTTGCGAACCCGGCAAATTGAGGAGACTGGCCCCTCAGCGGAGAACTTCTGCCTGCAGTGCAAACCACAAGCAGAGCCATCCTACGAATACTTGCGAAACTTTGATATACAACTTTAGTTGTAGGTTCACGTTAACGGATTGTTTATATTGATTTAATTGTTTCGCGCAGCGCGGAATACTGGCGTCGGCTTACCATTAATCGCTCGTCCAGGCCATCCAGGCGCAAAAAATGACCGTCTTCGTCGCCGGGCAACTTGCCGATTTCACGGATCCGCGCACGGGCGACCAGGCAGTTGCGGTGGATGCGCAAAAAAACCGGGTCGAACTCATTTTCCAGATAGGTCAGCGATTCCTCGATCAGGAATTCGCGGGCGGGCGTGCGCACGGTGACGTATTTCAGTTCCGCCTTGAGATACAGAATGTCATCCACCGGAATCAGCACGATGCGGCCTTTTTCGTTGAGCGACAAATGGCTGCGGGCTTTGGGAAGGACGTCGCGCAACTGGTCGAGCGCGTGGTGACTCAGGCGATGCGCCCGTGACAGTGCACGCACCAGCCGTTCGGCGCGTACCGGTTTCAGCAGGTAATCGACCGCATTCAGCTCAAACGCCTGACAGGCATAGGCATCGTAGGCAGTGCTGAAAATGATGGCGGGCGGAGCGGTCAGGCGGTTGATGTGGGCGGCACATTCAAGTCCATCCATGCCGGGCATGCGGATGTCGAGCAGCACCACGTCAACCGGCTGCTGCTGGATCAGCGTCAGCGCATCGACTCCATTGTCCGCTTCAGCGACGATATCGACCGCGAGCTGATCCGCGCAGTCGGCCAGCACGTCACGCAGGCGATGGCGTGCGGGTGCCTCGTCATCGACGATGAGGACGCGCAGCGGCGGGCTGGGTGGTGTGTTCACGGGTATACGGAATAACGATGCTTACCTGGTAAACGGTGCCCAGCGGTTCCAACTTGAGTTGCGCGTCGAGGTCGAAATGCAGCAGCAGGCGCTCGCGGATGTTCGCCAACGCGATGCGGTTGCCCTTGTGGTGGCTGGCCTCTGCGGCGATGGGGTTGCGCACCACAATGTGCACCTTGTCGCCGCTGCGATAAATGTTGAGGCTGATTTCGCCGCCTGTGGGCTGCGGCTCGATGCCGTGATACACCGCGTTTTCGACCAGCGGCTGGATCACCAGTGGTGGAATCAGCGCCTCGCCCGGCATTTTGCCGATGTGCCAGACGACCTGCAGGCGGTCACCCAGGCGCAGCTGTTCCAGCTCCAGATACGCGCGGGTCAGCGCGACTTCATCTTCCAGCGGCGCCAGCTGGCGGGCATCGTTCATCAGCGCGCGGAACAGGTCGGCCATGTTTTCCAGCGCGTGCTCGGCGCGGCGCGGGTCGCTGCGAACCAGTGATAAAACGGCGTTGAGGCTATTGAACAGAAAATGCGGGCGGATACGCGCCTGCAAGGCCTGCAAACGCGCCTCGGTGATGGCGGGCGACAGCGCGCGCGCGCGCAGGTTGAAATACGACAACAGGCCGGCGCCGATCAACAGCGAAAATACCGCCACCCCGGCAGGCGAAAAATACACCAGCCCGCTCAGCAAGGGGTCAAGCCACAAAAATACCCCCACCGGTACCGTCATGCCGATGGCCAGCGTCGCGCCCGTGCCCCAGCTATAGGGCTGGTTGCGCAGCCAGCGTCCCGCTGCGCACAGCGCCAGCAAGGTCAGCAACAAGGCCGGCTGCGCCAGGGCCGACAGCGCGATGAACTCCGTCCAGAATGTCGTTGCGTTAGACGCACGCGCCACCGCACCGGCAACCAGCGCCGCTTCCACCGTCAGCGCGATGCGCAGGTTGACCCCCAAATGGCAGAAGTTCGGTAATTCAACCTGCCGGTTGTTATGATTCCTTCTTTTCATTCCCTGCTTTTTCCCCATGAGCACGTCATCGACGCCGCCGGTCAACGCCGCCAACGCACCTGCCGCCTGGTCGGGTCGCTTTTCCGAGCCCGTGTCCGAGATCGTCAAACGCTACACCGCGTCGATCTCATTTGATTATCGGCTGGCCGAGTTCGATATTCAGGGCTCGCTCGCGCACGCCGCCATGTTGCATCACGTCGGCGTCCTGTCCAAGGAGGATCTGGCGGCGATCCAGCGCGGCATGGCGGAACTGCTGAGCGAGATTCGCGCGGGCGGCTTTGCCTGGTCGCTCGACAAGGAAGACGTCCACCTCAACATTGAAGCCGCGCTCACCGCCAAAATCGGTGACGCAGGTAAGCGCTTGCATACTGGAAGATCACGAAACGATCAGGTGGCAACCGATATCCGCCTCTATCTGCGCGACGCCATCGACCGCATCGTCGGCGGCCTCAAGGCCTGCCAGACCTCGCTGGTCAACCTGGCCGAGCAGCACGCCGACACCGTGATGCCGGGCTTCACCCACCTGCAGGTCGCGCAGCCGGTCACCTTCGGCCATCACCTGCTGGCGTATTTTGAAATGCTGGCGCGCGATGTTGAACGCATGATTGACTGCCGCCACCGCGTCAATCGTTTGCCGTTGGGCGCTGCTGCGCTGGCGGGAACCAGTTACCCGATCGACCGCGAATATGTCGCGCGCGAACTCGGCTTCGAAGCCGTATGTGAAAACTCACTCGATGCTGTCTCCGACCGTGATTTCGCCATCGAATTTACTGCCGCCGCCGCGCTGGTGATGACGCATCTGTCGCGCCTGTCGGAAGAACTGATCCTGTGGATGAGTCCGCGCTTCGGCTTCATCGACCTGGCCGACCGCTTCTGCACGGGTTCTTCCATCATGCCGCAGAAGAAAAACCCCGACGTGCCCGAACTGGTGCGCGGCAAGACCGGCCGCGTCAATGGCCATCTGGTTGCGCTCCTGACCCTGATGAAAGGCCAGCCGCTGGCCTACAACAAGGACAATCAGGAAGACAAGGAGCCGCTGTTCGATACCGTCGATACGCTGAACGACACGCTGGCGATCTACGCCGACATGCTCACCGGCGTCACCGTCAAACCCGAGGCGATGCGTGCCGCCGTGCTGCAGGGCTTCGCCACCGCCACCGATCTGGCGGATTACCTGGTGAAAAAAGGCCTGCCCTTTCGCGATGCGCATGAAGTCGTCGCGCGCGCGGTACGCGCGGCCGACACCAGCGGACGCGATCTGGCTGATTTATCGCTGGCCGAACTGCAGGCGTTCAGCCCGATGATCGGCGATGAGGTCTACGCAGTGCTGACGCTGGAAGGTTCGCTGGCCGCTCGCGACCATGTCGGCGGCACCGCGCCCCGGCAGGTGAGGGCGGCAATTGCGCGGGCGCGGTTGCGGATTTAAAGACGGCTAGCTTACGGTGTATCCGGGGTGGATGAGTGCGCGGCGCTATAGCGCGCCTTGGATGCCCGGATTCATCCAAAGCGGACTGTCATTACCACTTCTTGAACGTATGCTCTGACGCTGAATACAGACCTTCCGGTGCAATACATTCCGCTATTGTTTCCAATATCTCCCAAGCTGATTTCGGGTGATTGGATTCAAAACAGTCAGCGCCATTGTTGAAACTCGCACTCGACTACCTCAACGCAACACTGGGACGCCCGTTTTACAACTACGCGCCTGGGCAGTTCTGACTTACCATGGCCTGACGGCATCAGGCAAAAAGTGCGTGATGGTGAAAGCAGATATTAATGACCGCTATCGACCACTTCTCGAAAACTCCTTGATTTCGCGGTAGAGGCCGTTAGCATTCCGGCATGCTGCGCGACAAACAAATGTACAAGGATGCTGCGAAACGCCTGAAGGCCATGAGGGAGGCAAAGGGCATTTCCGTTCCGGCATTTGCCGACAGGCTGGGCGTGAGCACCGCCCGTTATCGCACTTGGGAGAAAACCTTCGGCCCGCTGCCGCAACGCCAGTACGGCGATGCGATCAACCGGATTCTCGAAGATTGGGAGCCCACGGCCCTGCAGCTTGACGATCCCTCATCCCACGATGTCGATCAGCTCGATTACGCCGAGCTGGGCAATCGCGCAGCCGAGCGCCGAAAGTCCATGGGCCTCAGCCGGGTATTTGTCGCCGGCCGCATTGAAATCGGCTACACCACGTTTTGCGCATGGGAACTTTCGCTTCCACGCCACTACCATGGCGGCCATGAGGATGCTTGGGAAAATGCGCTGGAAGTCCCCCGTGGTTGGCTTCGACATCCATCTTGGCCCGCGCCCGACCTGTCCGCCGGAACGCTTGACCTGACAATGTCCGAAGTGGGCTCCGTTGCCGACGAAATTCGAGCAGTCGGTTCATGGCTGACCCGGAAGCACCCTTCCGGGCGAATCCACGAATTCAGCGAACTTTCCGAGCAGGAACAACGGCAGGCCATCATGTTCGCCGACCGCTATGGTGTGTGCGGAGAAAACAGGACAAGCCTGCAGGTGATCGGTGACCAGTTCGGACTGACACGGGAACGCGTGCGCCAGGTAGTCGAAGCCATGGCGGAACGTGCGCGCGACATCCATTTCACCCTTCCGAAGCTCGAGGAGTTGAAGGCGGCTGCGTCCGGCAAGGAAATTCAGACGGTGACCAGCTTCGAGGAGTTGCATCGGGATCTTCTCGGTGGAGTATCGCTATCTGACGCCGATAGGTTTGCGCGCGAAATCCTCGGGACGAGCATTGCCGCCATCTCAGACCGAGCCTTCGCACATGGTGTCAATTCGGTGCAGCCCATGATTATTGATCCGGCCGTCCAAGAGATCGTGATCGAGGTGCGGACAGCATCCCTGCGAATGGTTCGCAGTTGCGGCGCCGCCCACACCATGTTCGTGACGGGATTGGTGAGCGAGGTGATTGGCAAGGCTGTATCCATCGCAGACGTGCGGTACGCCTTAGTCGCGATTGAAGGCATGCAATGGCTGACGCCGGATGAGGACTGGTACTGGCTCGGGCCGGATACGCTGAACAACCGAGTTCTCGAAGGTGTGCGCAAGGTGCTTGCAACTGCTTCGCGCAAGGTCGATGTCGAGGATCTTCACCAAGCAGTCTGTCGAAGTCGACGCGCCTACTATAAGGGCGAAGTCCGGTCTCAGCCGCCAGAGATAGAGGTGCCGCAGGAAGTGCTGCGAGAAATCCTTTCGCGGGTACCCTGGCTCACGGTGATCCAGATGAACGACTTCGTCCTCGCAGAAGAGATTGCAATCGAGGACGTGCTAAACAGCAGCGAACTCAAGGTCGTCAGGGTGATCGAGGAGCACGGCGGGGCAGCCACCAGGAACGTATTCAACAACCGGTTCGTGAAAACAGGGATATTTTCGATTCCCAATCTCCAGATCGTGCTCAACAATTCGCCGGTCATTCAGCCACTTGCCTTCGGTGTTTACGGCATTCGTGGGAGGGAATTCCCGGAAAAGGCGTTTTCAACGGCACATGCCAGCACGTCCAGATCCAGCATTCCGGTCAACATGACCGATGACGGTTGGTGCGAATTCCAACTCACGATTAGCGAACCGGGCATGCGCAATGGGATCGTTGACATTCCGATAAGAGCAGCCAAGGCTCTCACGCCGGGGGTCTACACGACGGAAGGGCTGGCGAAAGGCACGATTTCGTTGGGTACAGTGCAATCCGTACCTGCACGTACAAGCGGGCTCACGGTGCTGTTGCAGAAAGCCGGCATCCAAGGCGGCGAGCCACTGAAGTTCAGCATCCACCCAGAAACCATGCGCGCCATGATTTCGCGGGCAGAGCGGCTGGAGCCTAGCGAATAACCCCAAGCGCCGAAGCCAGGGTCAAGCCCCACCTTTTGCCATGTTCCTGGCTTGGCGCCCAACTTGACGACTAACGCCAAGTCGCGCTAACCAACCCTAATCAATCTCCCCGCGCCTGCTCTGCGCGCGCCAGTTCGCGCAAGCCATCCAGCGCCAGCTTCAGCGTGGCGTGATCGCTGTCGCGCGGGAACACCATATAGGCGGGCAGTTTGAATTGCGGGGCATGCGGCACGCGCCACAACTGCCCTGCTTCGATATAACGCCGCACCAGGCGCTGCGGAAAATAGCCGCTGCCGCCGTAGGCCAGCAGTTGCTGCACCCCCAGCCAGCCGATATTCGCAATCAGCGCGGGCGGGCCGGCCTCGGTGAAGTGATCGCTGAACTGGGCATGGAATTCCGGCCCCCAGTCGATATGGATGTAGCCGGCATCGGGCCAGCCGCGCTTGAGGTCGCTGGTGACCAGCAGCAGGGTTTCGTCGAATAGGGGTTCGACCACCAGGCCGGGACGCGAGGTTGGCGTGTACATCACGCCGATGTCGACCGTGCCTTCGATCAGGCTTTGCATGATGTCGGGCTCGAAGCCGATTTCCAGCCGCAGTGAGACATCCGGCGCAGCCTCGCGCATCCACGCCACCCAGTGCGGCAGGAAGCCTTCCCAAACGGCGATGCGCCCGGAGAGCGTCAGCACGTCGCGAAACCCCTGTGGCAGGCCGACGTCGTGATGCGCCTGCTCGACGGTGCGCACCAGATTCTTGGCGTGGCGCAGGAAACGCTTGCCCGACGCGGTAAGTTCCGCGCCGTTGCGCCCGCGCTGGAACAGACGCGCGCCGAGCGACGTTTCCAGCGTGTGGATGCGCGCGCTGACAGTCGATTGGGTGACGTGCAGGCGGCTGGCGGCGGAGACGAAATTGCCGGTGGAAGCGACCATTAGAAAGGTGCGGGCGAGTTCGGTGTCCATGGCTTATCTATCGGATTATTCGATATTAGATAGCAAAATATATCGTTGGATGGATGATTAGGGAATCCCTAGACTAGGCTCATCGTAATTTTAGGAGCCTGCCATGACGGAAATCATCAACTCCGCAGCTTTGATGCCCGAGCGCGATGCCGAGGGTTATCTGGTCGAACCCGGCGACTGGAACGAGGACGTGGCGCGGATCCTGGCGCAGGACGAAAACATCGAACTGAACGACGACCATTGGGACGTGCTGCGTTTCATGCGCGAGTATTACGAGGAGCACCAGGTTATCGCCGATGCCCGCTTTGCCATCAAGCATCTGGCCGAGCGCATGGGGAGCGATGCGAAAAAGCAGCTGTCCTTGCTGTTCCCTTACGGCTACGTCAAGCAGGCCTGCAAGATTGCCGGCATGCGGCGCCCGCGCGCGTGGAGCACCGGTTGAGGCCGGCGTGCATGTGTAGCTTCTGCGTTATCCATCAACCGGGCGTTTGAAAATGGTACGTAAACTGGCTTACTCGGTCTCCGAGCGTGAACACTGGATTTCAGCGGCGGGCGGCATGGTCGGTATTCTCGCGGTGTTGTGGGTGAGTCACGCCCTTCTGGGCAACCATGTCGGGACACTCGCGGTGGCGTCGATGGGTGCATCGGCGGTGTTGCTGTTTGCCGCACCGCACGGTGCGTTATCGCAACCGTGGCCGGTGGTGGGCGGGCACCTGATTTCGGCGGTGGTCGGCGTCACCTGCGCGCAGTGGATCGCCGAACCGATGCTGGGCGCTTCGCTTGCGGTTGCCGCGTCGATCGGCCTGATGTACTGGCTGCGCTGCCTGCATCCACCCGGCGGGGCAACCGCGCTGTTCGCCGTAATGGGGGGTGAATCGATCCACGCGCTGGGTTATGGCTATCTGTTTGTGCCGGTGCTGCTGAACGTCACGGTGCTGTTGATCGTCGCGGTGCTGTTCAATTTCCCCTTCGCCTGGCGGCGCTATCCACAGGCGTGGTGGCGCGAGACGGTGGAAGCCAAAGCCGCGATCGAGGCGCTTCCACCCGAAGCGGCAGAACGCATGATTCCCCACAGTGATCTGGTCTACGCGCTGTCTCAGCTCGACACCTTCATCGACGTCAGCGAAGAAGACCTGCAGCGGATTTACGCCCTGGCGATGGGTCATGCGCATGCGCCGCAGCTTGCGCCGGAGAATCATATGGAAGCGCAACCCGGCCTCGCCTGACCCGGCGCGGGCGCACCAGCGCTTCGCGCACTTGGGGGCATGCAGTACAGTGACCTGATTCCCGTCATTTCCCCTTCGCAGGTTTGGAGCCCGTCCCATGACAGCCCCCAGCGGCCACGCCCCCGGCCAACCCGGCCTTGCACCCACCTGGACCTCCAGCGACAAGGATCTGGTCGGCACGGCAATCGGTTCGTCCCGCCTCTGGTACACCCTCGGCCACGGCATCGTCAACGAGGTCTATTCGCCCCGCATCGATATCCCGCAAATCCGTGACCTCGGCTTCATCGTCGCTGACGGTGCGGGCTTTTGGGTCGAGGTTAAACGCCAGGCTGACTACACCCTGTCCACACCCACGCCCGGCGTGCCGCTGCCGACTATCGTGCACCGCCATCCGCGCTTTACCCTGACCCTGCGCCTCTGTCCCGACCCGAACCGCGAGGTGCTGCGCCTGGAGGTGGAACTCGAGGGCGATCCGGCGCTGCGCCCCTACCTGCTGCTGGCGCCCCATCTGGGTGGCACCGGCTGGCACAACCAGGCCTGGGCCGGCATGCATCGCGGGCGGCGCATGCTGTCGGCGCGGCAGGGGTCGTTTGCGCTGGCCTTGCTGGGCGTTGATGCGGATTTTCATGACGCGCTTGGCGCCCTCTCGGCCGGCCATGTCGGCGAGAGCGACGGCTGGCAGGACTTCGCCCGCCACGGCTGCATGCGCTGGAATTGGGGCGAGGCGGGACCCGGCAATGTCGCGCTGATCGCTGAGTTGCCACCCCGCACCAGCCTGGCGCTGGGTCTGGCCACCTCGCCGCAGGCCGCTGCTACCCTCGCGCTGTCCAGCCTGGCCGAGCCCTTTGCTGTGGTGTGGGAACAGCAGCGAATCGCCTGGACTGATTGGCACGCTGCGCGCGAGGCGCGTTGCCTGTCGTTCGATTTGCCCGTCGCCCTGGGCGAGCAACTGCGTAGTTCTGCCCAGGTCTTGAAGACCCATTACGATAAAACCTTCCATGGCGCCATGGTGGCCAGTCTGTCGGTACCCTGGGGCAACCAGGGCGACGAGCGCGGCGGCTATCACCTGGTTTGGCCGCGCGATCTGGTCGAATGCGCGCAGGCCTTGCTGGCCCTGGGCGGAGAGGTCGAGGCGCGTGCCGTGCTCGGTTACCTTATGGCTACGCAGAATCTGGATGGCCACTGGTATCAGAATCAGTGGCTGGGCGGCCGCCCCTACTGGTCGGGCATGCAGCTCGACGAAACCGCCTTTCCGGTGCTGCTCGCCGTCAGTCTGGCCGAGCGCGATGCGCTGGGCGGCATGCCGGTAGCGGACATGACTCGTCGCGCGCTGGCTTTTCTGATCCGCGAGGGTCCGTCCAGCCCGCAGGATCGCTGGGAGGAAGATGCAGGCGTCAATCCCTATACCCTGGCTGTGTGCATCGCGGCCTTGGTGGCCGGCGCCGAGCTGCTGCCCGAGGCCGAGCGCGAGCTGCCGTTGTTGCTGGCCGATTTCTGGAATGCGCGTCTGGAAGACTGGTGCGTGGCGCGCGACACTGAGCTGGATCGCGCCCATGGCATCGCCGCCCATTACGTGCGCGAGGCGCCGAAGGAGATTCTGGCGTGCCCGACTGCGCTGCGCCGGCATCTGGCGATCAAGAATCGCACCGATGATCCTTGCCTGGACGCCGCCGCGCAGGTGGGCGTCGATTTCCTGCAACTGGTCCGCCTCGGCCTGCGCCGGGCCGACGATCCCTTGATCCTGGACAGCCTCAAACTCGTGGATGCCCTGCTGAAAACCGACACTCCAAGTGGCCCGGTCTGGCATCGCTACACCGGTGACGGTTACGGCGAGCACGCCGACGGCACGCCTTTCGATGGCACCGGCCAGGGACGCGGCTGGCCGCTGCTGGTGGGGGAACGCGGCCACCATGCGCTGGCGCGGGGGGAGGATCCGCTGCCTTATCTGGTTGCGATGAATGCCATGGCCAGCACCGGCGGATTGCTGCCAGAGCAGGTATGGGATGCCGCGCCCCTGCCAAAATGTGGCCTGCTGCCGGGCCGACCGACCGGCTCTGCCATGCCGCTGGCCTGGGCGCATGCCGAGTTTGTCAAACTGGCCGCCTCGCACGCCTTGGGGCGGGTATTCGATCACCCGGCAGCGGTCTGGCAGCGTTATGCGGGTAGCCGGGCGGACGCCGCCACCTGGGTCTGGACGCCTGGCGCCCAAATCGCGCATGTGGCTGCCGGGCGCGATCTGCTTATCCTGCTACCGCGTCCGGCGGTGTTGCACGTGGGGTTTGACGGCTGGGAAGAAAGCCTCGATCTGCCTACCCTGCCACTGGGGCTTGAGTTGCACGGGCGGAGGCTGGCTGCAACGCAACTAGACGGACGCCGCATGCTGGATTTCACCTGGCAATGGCGGGAGGGGACATGGCTGGGCGAGGACTTCCACCTCGACCTGACGAACTGATTCCGGATTGCCAGCAACAGCGCTGGAGCGGCGGTAGCGGCAGCACCGTATAATCCGGGCATCCCTCCGTAGGCCCACCCCGTTGTGGGCTTTTTCAAGTGGAACAGGCGGTCAGGGAACTATCCACCCGCTTCCTCATCCATCTACCCGTACTGTTTACCCCCCACCCTGAAAATGAAGATGATCGCGCTTAAACCCTATCTGCGCGCCGCGCCGCTGTTGCTGGGTGCCTGCTTGATGCTTGCCGGTTGCAACTCGAAGGAAGACACCCACCCCGGCCAGCCGGTGACCAAACGCCGCGCGCTGTTGCAGGAAACCCTGCGTACCTTTGAACCGATGGGCCTCATGGTGCGCGGCAAGAACCCTTACGTTGCCAACGACTTTATTGCCCGGGCCGACAAACTCCAGGCCTTGAGCACGCAGCCGTGGGTGTACTTTCCACCCGGCAGCACCTACGCACCCAGCCGGGCCAAGCCGGCTGTCTGGGAGCAAGCCGCCGAATTCAAGCAGGCGCAGGACAAATACATCAAGGCCGCGGCCAATCTCGCCAGCGTCGCCAAATCGGGCAACCTGGACCTGATTCGCCCCGCCTACGATCAGGTGTCCGATAGTTGTGCCGCCTGCCACAAGGTCTTCCGCGGTCGGTCGGTGATATGAAACCCGGGAGTGCCACGCCGGTCAAGGTCAAAGTATGGGCTCTGCCGGTGCGGCTGGTTCACTGGCTGCTGCTCGCATTAGTGGGGTTTTCCTGGTGGAGCGGTGAACAGGGCGGCGACTGGATGGAGCGACACAGCTGGTCGGGTTACGCCATTCTCACGCTGCTGCTGTTCCGTATCGGCTGGGGATTCATCGGCAGCGACAGCGCACGCTTTGCAAGCTTCGTGCGTGGCCCGCGCGCCAGTTTCGCCTACCTGCGCAGCGTGCTCAAGCGTCAGCCCAAGGCCTATCTGGGCCATAACCCGCTGGGCGGCTGGATGATCATGGCGCTGCTGCTGGTGTTGCTGGTTCAGGCCGTCACCGGCCTGCTGGGCAATGACGACAGCGACTACGAAGCCCCGCTGGCGCACTGGCTCAGCCACGACACCAGCAGCCTGATGAGCACCCTGCACGGCTACAATTTTGACCTGCTGCTGATTCTGCTCGGCTTGCATGTTGCCGCCGTGCTCACCCACGTCGTGCTGCAACGTGACGACCTGCTGAAGGCGATGTTCACCGGCGTTAAAACCCGCCTGACAGGTGAAAACGCCGGACGCATGGCGTCGAACTGGCGCGCGCTGTCCATCGTGGCGGTTGTCGTGCTGGGTGTATATGCGCTCATCCGCTTCGGCTAACGCTGCAGACGTTGGCGCAGAATTCGGTCGGCGAAGCGCCGCCGTATTTTTGTTGGCGGCTTGATCCAGCGAGCAGTTCGAAGCGGGTCTTTTAGTTCCGGGATGTGGCGATCGGCATGGGGCGCCGCGCCGTGCTGTCGACGTACATCTGGATCATCGCCCAGGCATGCGCAATAAATCGCGTCAGCGCCTCGCATTTTTCGGGGCTGGCGCAGTTTTTATTCTCGATCAGCCGCGATACAGTCACCGCGAGCGCATCGCATGCATTGGTCAGACGGACGAAACCCGCCGCGCTGGCGCACTCGCGTAGCGTCAGCAGCGCCAGGGCATAGGCCGTAATGCCGTCCTGGGTCAGCCTGTCCGGATGGTCAAAGCATTCATTCGCAAGCACATTTTCCATGCCGTCCAGGGCACCCATCGCCGCCACAAGCCCGTCCACAGACACCGCCAGACGTTGACTCGGCGCCCGCTCCATGTAAAACGGCGTCACCGCGTCGATCGAGTGCTTGGCATTCAGATAGTGTATCGTGCGCATGGCTGATCTCCCTGTCATTGAGAAGGCCAGCGATTTGTGTGTTTTCGGTGCCGGCAGACCTGTAACGACAGGTGCCAGCAAGACTTTAGTTTTGTACCAGTGAGAATGGTTGATTTGTACCAGCATCGAGGTAGCCCTTCATGCGCGGGCATCGAACCAATGCGTCTTGTAATTCAAGTTTGATGGATCTGGCCATCATTCTGGTGCTGATGGCCGTGATGTTTGAATTCAGGGCGGATCAACGATTAGCCGTTTGATGCCTGAGAAAATCAAGTCGGACCTCACTCTTTGATACCCGTTTGCCGCCAAACAGCGCCAGCATGGGCAGCAACAGCGTAGCCAACCATAAGGTCGAGGGTTCCGGTACGGCAAATACACCAGCTCGCGGCGCGTTGAGGGTGATGTCGCCTCCAGGCCACTCTTGCAGCGCACCGGGCGGGAGAGGGAGACGCCCCAATGGGGATCCTGGAGGTCCGCAGTCCACGATACTGAGGCAAAGGTTGCCGCTGGCCGCGCTGGTGCCCATGCCCAAGTCACCGGGCCGCGATGCAAGCGAAATGCTGTCTGCCGTGGTGATCGATCCCGTGAGAACTAATCGTCCCAGCGTTTCCAACGTAAGGTTGATTCCGGGGGCATCGATCTCACCGGCGATCAGGATGTCACCCAGCGACAGTAGCGTCACATCATGCGTCTGGGTATCGAAGCGCACGGTGATGCCGTTCCCAATGTTGATCGAACTAAAATCAAAAATGCCGTCGGCGCGGTAGGGTAGGGTGTAGTCAGTGACTGGCGCAAGGCTTCCATCGACGCCGGTAATTATGGAAGCCATCGACGGGAGGCTTGCGCCCAGAGCAAGCGCCAACGTCAGGGTATGAATCCATTTGCGCACGGCGGTTTTCTCGTCTGTAAGGTTCGGCGAAACTTACAGGCCGATCATGACAGCGTGAAATTCAGTGATGGCCCGTTTGACTCATACCATACCGGCTCAGCGCAGCACCACCCGCTCCACCACAAACAGCAACGCCGAAATCAGGCCGACGACCAGCGCGAAGCGCAGCACGCGGAGGAGGGTTCCGAGGTATTTGCGGTTGCCAGTGAAAAGCCACGCTAGCCCGAGTGCCCCCACCGCGACGAGCAGGACGACGATCAGCAGGCGAATGACAATCATCAGGCAATGAGCGGATGCAGGCGGGCGAAGGCTTGCGGAACGTCGGCGTCGTGTTCGAAGCTGACGAATTCCCAGGAATCCTGATGCTGCAGCAGTTCGCGCAGCAGGGCGTTGTTCAGCGCGTGGCCCGACTTATAGGCTTCGAAGGCGCCGATGATGGGATGGCCCAGCAGGTAGATGTCGCCGATGGCGTCGAGCACCTTGTGTTTGACGAACTCGTCGTCGTAGCGCAGGCCATCCTGATTCAGCACGCGGAATTCGTCCATCACGATGGCGTTGTCGAGCGAGCCGCCGAGCGCGAGGCCGTTGTTGCGCAGATATTCGACCTCGTGCATGAAGCCGAAGGTGCGGGCGCGCGAGACTTCTTTCGTATAGGCCGTGTCGGCAAAGTCGATGCTGACGGTTTTGCCGCTCTTGTCGAATACGGGGTGTTTGAAGTCGATGGTGAACTCGACCTTGAAGCCGTTGTGCGGAACGAAGCGCGCCCACTTGTCGCCGTCGCGTACTTCGATCGGCCGGGTGATGCGCACGTAGCGCTTGGGCGCATCCTGTTCGACGATGCCGGCGGATTGCAGCAGGAACACGAACGGCGCGGAGGAGCCGTCCATGATGGGAATTTCGGGGCCGGTCAGATCGACCAGCAGGTTGTCGATGCCGAGGCCCGCGAGGGCGGACATCAGGTGTTCGACGGTGGACACCTTGGCTGCGCCCGATTCGAGCATGGAACACAGCCGGGTGTCGGTGACGAGATAAGGATCGGCCTTGAGTTCGGCCACAGGATCGAGATCCATGCGGCGGAACACAATGCCGGAATTGGGGGCGGCCGGGCGCAAGGTCATCTCGACCTTGACGCCGGAATGCAGACCGACGCCGGCCGCCTTGACCGGCGATTTCAGGGTGCGTTGCTTGATCATCCTGTCATTTTAACCGCTTGGGACGGACGACCGTAAGCCGGCACGCCACGCGTGCCAAAGCTTGCGGCCATCTGCTCCGCTCTACCCGCAAGGGGCAGGCCGTGGTTGTAAGCCGCTAAAGCGGCAACAACCACGCTCAGTCCGCCTGACGGCGCAGGAAAGCCGGGATGTCCAGGGTGTCGACGCCGGAATCGCTCATCGCCTGCACGGTGCGGTTGCGGCGGCTCGACATCACGCTGGGCAGGTCTTCGCTTTCGCCGGCCATCATCGGGGCATCGTCGGTGCCGGTGCGGATGATCTGCATCGGACGCTGGGCGTGCTTGGCAACAGGGCTGCCGAGGCCGGTAGCGACCATGGTGACGCGTAGCGCATCTTCCATGCTGTCGTCGAGCACCTGGCCGACGATGACGGTGGCTTCTTCCGCGGTGAAGGCCTTGATGGTGTTCATCACTTCATGTATTTCACGCATCTTCACGGTGGACGATGCAGTGATGTTGACCAGCACGCCGCGCGCGCCTGCCAGGTTGACGTCTTCCAGCAGCGGGCTGGCGACGGCTTGCTCGGCCGCAATGCGCGCGCGGTTTTCGCCGCTGGCCTGCGCCGAGCCCATCATTGCCATGCCCATTTCGCTCATCACGGTGCGCACGTCGGCAAAGTCGACGTTGACCAGACCGGGGCAGTTGATGACTTCGGCGATGCCGCCGACCGCGCCGTGCAGCACGTTGTTGGCCGCCTTGAAGGCGTCGAGCATCGAAACGTCGTCGCCCAGCACCTGCATCAGCTTTTCGTTGGGGATGATGATCAGCGAGTCGACGTGCCTCGACAGCGCCTCGATGCCGGCGTTGGCGGCGCGCACGCGCTTGCCTTCGAACATGAACGGCTTGGTGACGACGGCCACGGTGAGGATGCCGAGCTCCTTGGCGACTTCGGCCACCACGGGGGCGGCGCCGGTGCCGGTGCCGCCGCCCATGCCGGCGGTGATGAACAGCATGTCGGCGCCGTCGATCAGCTCGGCGATGCGCTCGCGGTCTTCCAGCGCGGCTTCGCGGCCGATGTCGGGGTTGGCGCCTGCGCCCAGACCCTTGGTCACGCCATTGCCCAGCTGCAACTGCAGCTTGGCCTGGTTGCGATTCAGTGCCTGCGCGTCGGTGTTGATGGCGATGAATTCCACGCCGGTCAAACCCGAGGTAATCATGTGATCGACCGCATTGCCGCCGCAGCCGCCGACGCCAATCACCTTGATCACTGCATCCTGGGTATCTACATCCATCAGTTCAAACATTTTGCTTCCTCCTTATTGCCAATCAAAAACCCAAATTCATTAGCGTGTCTGCCGCGATGGATTTAATCCATCGGGCACTACCGCCAAATCCCGTTTCAACGTCGCGCGAGTGTCATCACCCGGCGCCGTCAGAAATTCCCTTTGAACCAGCTCTTCATGCGTTCCAGAATGTCCTTGAGGCTGTTGCCCGACAGCTTCGGCGCATCGCGCCCGCGCGCTTCCAGCCCGGCCAGCAACAGCCCCATGCAGGTGGCGTAGCGCGGGTTGTGCATCACATCCGCCAGCCCGCCGGTGTAGCGCGGCCAGCCCATGCGCACCGGCATGTGGAACACTTCTTCGCCCAGTTCGACCATGCCCTGCATGCCCGCCGAGCCGCCGGTGATGACGATGCCGGACGACAGCAGTTCCTCGAAGCCGCTGCGGCGCAGTTCCGCCTGTACCAGCGAATACAGCTCTTCCATGCGCGGCTCGATGAATTCGGCCAGCGTCTGTTTCGACAGCGTGCGCGGCGGACGGTCGCCGATGCCGGGCACTTCGATCATGTCGCGCGCATCGGCCAGCTGGCGCAGCGCGCAGCCGTACTGGATCTTGATGTCCTCGGCCTCTTTCGGCGGCGTACGCAGCGCCACCGCGATGTCGTTGTTGACCTGGTCGCCGGCCACCGGAATCACGGCCGTGTGGCGAATCGCGCCGTCGGTGAACACGGCGATGTCGGTGGTGCCGCCGCCGATGTCGACCAGGCAGACGCCAAGTTCTTTTTCGTCTTCGGTCAGCACCGCCATCGCCGAGGCGAGCGGCTGCAACACCAGATCGCCGACCTCGATGCCGCAGCGGCGCACGCACTTGATGATGTTCTGCGCCGCCGACACCGCGCCGGTGACGATGTGGACTTTGACTTCGAGCCGCACCGCGCTCATGCCGAGTGGATCGCGCACGTCTTCCTGGCCGTCGACGATGAATTCCTGTGGGATGGTGTGCAGGATCTGCTGGTCGGTCGGGATGTTGACCGCGCGCGCGGTATCCACCACGCGGTCAACATCCATCTGGCTGATTTCCTTGTCCTTGATGGCATACATGCCATGCGAGTTGAAGCTCTTGATGTGGCTGCCCGCGATGCCGGTGTAGACCTCGCGAATTTTGCAGTCGGCCATCAGTTCGGCTTCCTCCAGCGCGCGCTGGATGGCGTTGACGGTGGCCTCGATGTTGACCACCACGCCACGGCGCAGCCCACGCGAGGGATGGGTGCCCATGCCGATGATGTCGAGCGTGCCCTCGTCATTGATTTCGGCAACGATGCAGACGATCTTGGAGGTACCGATGTCGAGACCGACGACCAGGTTTTTGGGGTCTCTGGGTTTGCTCATGCTGCGCTCATGTTGGATTCGCTTTAAAAGGGGATACGCCGTTGGGCATCCGCACGGCGAAACCGTCGGCGTAACGCAAATCGACGGTGAGGGGAATAATCGGGGCGACGGGCTTCCGGGCCGCCACCGGCGTATAGGATGACGCGTCGGCAACGGCAGGGGCGACGTGTGTCGCCGTCTGCGCGCCGATCAAGCGGGGGTAAAAGGTGACAAAGCGCGCTAGCCGCGCATCGGTTTGCTGCCGTCCCAGCGCCAGCTGCATGCCGTTGTCCAGGCGTATCGACCAGGCGCGGCGCGGCGACAGCCGTAGCTCGGCGATGTGCATGCCGAGCGGCGCCAGCGCGGCCTGGTAACGGCGGAAAGCCGCCACCACTTCGACGCTGCTGTCTTCCGGACCCGACAGGCGCGGCAAGCTGCCGGACGCAGCTGCGACAAACACCTCGCCTTCGCCATTCACCAGCGCGTTATCGTTCCAGCGTGCCAGCGGCACCTGCTCGACCAGTGACACCACCAGGGTGTCGGGCCAGCGCCGCTCGACCCGTGCCTCGCGCACCCACGGCAGTTTTTCCAGGCTTTCGCGCACGCGTTCGAGATCGACGGTGAAGAAGGTGCCGCGCACCCGGCGGTCGGCCACCAGGCGGATTTGCGCCTCAGTCACGTGGGCGACCGGCGTTTTGACCTCCAGCGTGGTCAGCGCGAACCACGGCCGCGCCACCAGCCAGTTGGTCGCGCCATACGCCAGCAGGCCAAGCGCGCCCCAGGTCAGCACGCGGGCGACCTGGTTCAGCGGATGGTTGGCGAGTTCGGCGTTCATGCCAGTGTCTGCTGCAGGATGGCCAAACATAGCGCATCGAAATCCAGCCCCGCCACCCGCGCGGCCATCGGCACCAGGCTGTGGTCGGTCATGCCGGGCGAGGTGTTCACTTCCAGCAAATAGGGGTTGCCGAGGCTGTCGCGCATCACGTCCACGCGGCCCCAGCCGCGTCCGCCTACCAGGCGGAACGCGTCCAGCGCCAGTTGGCGCAAGGCCTGTTCGTCGGCATCCGGCAGGTCGGCCGGGCAGTGATACTGGGTGTCGTTGCGGACATATTTCGCTTCGAAATCGTAGAAGGCTTTGTCCTTGGCGGGTTCCAGACGGATCAGCGGCAAGGCGCGGTCGCCGAGGATGCCGACGGTGAATTCCGGGCCGTCGATAAAAGTTTCGGCCAGCACCAGCGGGTCGTGTTCGGCGGCGGTTTCATAGGCGGCCTTCAGCGTGCCCGCCTCGGTCACCTTGCTCATGCCGATGCTGGAGCCTTCGCGCGCGGGTTTGACGAAAATCGGCAGGCCGAGCTGTTTTTCCACTGCGGCAAAATCGCTGTCGGCGTCGAGCATCGCCCAGTCGGCGGTCGGCAGGCCGGCGGCGCGCCACAGCAGCTTGGTGCGCCATTTGTCCATGCCGAGCGCCGACGCCATGACGCCGCTGCCGGTGTAGGGCATGCCCAGCACTTCGAGCGCGCCCTGCATGCAGCCGTCTTCGCCCAATCTGCCATGGAGCGCGATGAACACGCGGTCGAATTCGCCGCTGATGAGATCGCCGAGATTGCGGTTGGCCGGATCGAATGCATGCGCATCGATGCCCTGACGCTGCAACGCCGCCAGCACCGCGGCACCGCTGTTGAGCGACACCGGACGCTCGGCCGAGGTGCCGCCCAGCATCACTGCCACTTTTCCGTAGCGCTTCATTGATTCAGGGGTGCTCACTGCCGTTCTCCAATAATCCGGACTTCGCGAATCAGCCGCACATTGGTGCGCGCCTCCACGCTGTCTTCCACATGTTCGATCAGGCGTTCGATATCGGCGGCGTAGGCGTGGCCGAGGTTGACGATGAAGTTGGCGTGCTTGTCCGACACCTGTGCATCGCCGATGCGAAACCCTTTGAGGCCGCACATTTCGATCAGGCGTGCGGCGTAATCGTCGGGCGGGTTGCGAAACACAGAGCCGGCGTTGGGCTGGTTCAGGGGCTGTGCCGCGATGCGTTTTTTCAGCAGCGTCTTGATGATTTCGCGCGAGGCCGCGCCGTCGCCATGCTCGAGCCGGAACCAGCCGCCGACAAACCATTCCTGCTGCGCCTGCTTCAAGGCCACATGGCGGTAGCTGGTAACGTATTCGCCCGGCAGCCGCTCATTGAGCTGCCCCTGGCGATTGAGCGTCAGCACCTGCACCAGCTTGTCCCAGGTCTCGCCGCCATAGCAGCCTGCGTTCATCGCAATCGCGCCGCCGACGGTGCCGGGGATGCCGGCCCAGAATTCGCCGCCGACCAGATTGTTGTTGGCGGCGAAGCGCGCCAGCTTGGGCGAGGCCACGCCCGCCTGAGCGAAAATCAGCGCGGTGTCGCGGCCAGTCGGCGCCGGTGGCATGCCATGGGTGCGGGATTCGATGGCGAGTTTTTTCAGTACGCCGTGCAGCAAGATCACCACGCCCGCGACGCCGCCGTCGCGTACCAGCATATTGCTGCCGAGCCCGAGCATGTGGATTTCTTCGTGAGCGGGCAGCGAGCGCACCAGCCAGGACAGGTCGTCGAGGTCGGCCGGAATATAGACGCGCTGGGCAGCGCCACCGGCGCGCCACGCCACGTGCCTGCCCATCGGCTCGTTGTAGAGGAAATGCCCGCGCAGCGCTGGCGTGCCGCCGCCCGCCATGTCGATGTCGCTCATGCGGTAGTCATGTCGCATGGCTGCCCCCCAATGCTGGCGCAACCTGGCCGATGCTGCCGGCGCCCATCACCAGCACCACGTCGCCCGCCTGCGCCAGATCGCGCACGGCCGCAGGCAGGTCGGCGACGGCTTCGACGAATAGCGGTTCGACCTTGCCGGCTACCCGCACCGCGCGGGCGAGCGCACGGCCATCCGCTGCAACGATCGGCGCTTCACCGGCGGGATAGACCTCGGTCAGCACCAGCAGGTCGGTTTCGGACAGCACCTTCACAAAATCTTCAAAGCAGTCGCGGGTGCGCGAGTAGCGGTGCGGCTGGAACACCAGCACCAGCCGCCGTCCCGGAAACGCGCCGCGCGCGGCCGCCAGCGTGGCGGCCATTTCCACCGGATGGTGGCCGTAGTCGTCGATCAGGCAATACTCGCCGCCGTCCCTGGCGGGCAGTTCGCCATAACGCTGGAAGCGCCGGCCGACACCATGGAATTCGGCCAGCGCCTTGACGATGGCGGCGTCGCTGGCGCCGACTTCGGTCGCCACCGCAATCGCCGCCAGCGCGTTCAGCACGTTGTGCATGCCGGGATGATTCAGCACGATGTCGAGATCGGACACGCCTTCGCGCTGCACGGTGAAGTGCATCAAACCCTGTTCGAAGCGCGGGTTGATTGCGCGCACCTGCGCAGCCGCGTCGAAGCCATAGGTAGTGATCGGCTTGGTGATGCGCGGCATGATCTCGCGCACGTGCGGGTCGTCGATGCACAGCACCGCCATGCCGTAGAACGGCAGCCGCTGGCAGAAGTCGACGAAGGCGGTTTTCAGCCGCTCGAAATCATGGCCATAGGTGTCCATGTGATCGGCGTCGATGTTGGTGACGATCGCGATCACCGGCGTCAGATAGAGGAACGACGCGTCGGACTCGTCGGCCTCGGCCACCAGGAAATCGCCCTTGCCGAGCCGCGCATTGGTGCCGGCGGCGGTGAGCTTGCCGCCAATGACGTAGGTCGGGTCCATCCCCGCCTCGCCGAGAATGCTGGCGACCAGGCTGGTGGTGGTGGTCTTGCCGTGGGTGCCGGCAATCGCGATGCCGCGCTGCAGCCGCATCAGTTCGGCCAGCATCAGCGCACGCGGCACGATGGGGATTTTCTTTTCGCGCGCGGCGATGACTTCGGGATTGGATTCCTGCACCGCCGTCGAGGTGACCACAGCATCGGCGTCGGCTATGTTTTCGCTGGCGTGGTTTTGGTGGATGCGCGCGCCCAGGCTCGCCAGCCGTTGCGTCACCGCGTTGTCGGCCAGATCGGAGCCGGATACCGCATAGCCCAGGTTCAGCAGCACTTCGGCAATGCCGCTCATGCCGACGCCGCCAATGCCCACGAAGTGAATGTGTTTGACGGCGTGTTTCATTGGGCCAGCGCCTCGCAAATATCGGCGACGCGCGCGGTCGCATCGGGTTTGGCCAGTGTGTGTGCCTTGTCCGCCATCGTCGCCAGTTTTTCACGGTCGAGCCCGCCGATCAGCATTGCCAGTTTGTCCGCGGTCAAATCTTTTTGTTGAATCAGCCAGGCTGCGCCAGCCTCAGAGAGGAATTCGGCGTTGCCGGTCTGGTGGTCGTCCACCGCGAACGGGAACGGCACCAGCACTGCCGGCACCCCGGCGCACGCCAGTTCGGCCACGGTCATCGCACCGGCGCGGCAGATGGCGAAGTCGCACGCTTGGTAGGCGGCGGCCATGTTTTCGATGTAGTCGCGCACCTCGGCGTCGACGCCCGCAGCGGCATAGTTCGCGCGCAGCCTATCGAGGTGCTGGCGGCCGGATTGGTGCACCACCCGCGGACGCTGGTCGGCAGGCAGCAAGGCCAGCGCCTTCGGTACCAGATCGTTCAAGGCTTGCGCACCCAGACTGCCGCCCACCACCAGCAGGCGCAGCGCACCGCTGCGTTCGGTTTTTGCCGCAGTGCTTATATCGGCGCGTACTGGATTGCCCACCCACTCGGTCGTCACGCGACGGCAAGGAATCGGTTTGTCGTGCGCGTGGGTGAACACATTGGGGAAGGCCGTCAGCACACGTTCGGCCAGACAGGCCAGCACGCGGTTGGTCAGCCCGCCGACCGAGTTCTGTTCGTGGATCACCAGCGGCTTGCTGAGCAGGCTCGCCATCATGCCGCCGGGAAACGCGGTGTAGCCGCCCATGCCGAGCACCACATCGGGCCGGCGCTTGAGAATGGCCGCGAGGCTTTGCCAGAAAGCGACCAGCAGCATGGCCGGCAGCAACAGCTTTTTCAGCCAGCCCTTGCTGCGCACGCCGCTCATCGATACCCACACCATGTCAATTCCGGCGGCGGGCACCACCCGCGCTTCGAGGCCGTTTTTCGTTCCCAGCCAGAACACGTCCCAGCCGCGCGCGCGCAGTGCATCCGCCACCGCGAGTGCGGGATAGACGTGACCACCGGTGCCACCGGCCATTACCATCAGGGTGCGATTCGCGGCGGCCATCAGAAGGTTTTCCCCCGCATCATCTGCCGGTGTTCCCAGTCGATGCGCAGCAACAGCGCGACTGCCAGGCAGTTGGCGATGATGCCGCTGCCGCCGAACGACAGGAAGGGCAGGGTGAGCCCCTTGGTCGGCAGCAGGCCGACGTTCACCCCCATGTTGATCAGCGATTGCACGCCGATCCAGATGCCGATGCCCTGCGCCACCAGGGCGCAGAAGTTGCGCTCGAGCTGCGCGGCGCGATGGCCGATCACAAAGGCCTTGATGATGAGCCAGGCGAACAACCCGACCACCACGGCCACACCGACAAAGCCGAACTCTTCGCCGATGACGGCGAGCAGGAAATCGGTGTGCGCTTCCGGCAGGTAGAACAGTTTTTCGACGCTGCCGCCGAGACCCAGGCCGAACCATTCGCCGCGGCCAAAAGCGATCAACGCGTGCGACAGCTGGTAGCCCGCGCCATAGGGATCCTCAAACGGCCCCTTGAGGAAGGTCAGCAGGCGTTGCAGCCGGTACTGCGAGGAAAAAATCAGCGCAGCGAAACCGATCACCAGCATGACGATGAGCCCGGCGAATACTTTCCAGTTCAGTCCGCCAAGGAACAGGATGCCCATGGCAATCGCCACGATCACGACGAATGCGCCAAAGTCCGGTTCGCTCAGCAGCAGAATCCCGGCCGCCAGCATGACCCCCGCCATCGGCAGAAAGCCCTTTTTGAAGTCGTGCATGAAGGCGGCCTTGCGGGTGGTGTAGTCGGCGGCATAGACCACGGCGAGAAACTTCATCAACTCGGACGGTTGCAGGTTGGCAAAGCCGAGCGAAATCCAGCGGCGGCTGCCTTTGACTTCGTGCCCCACGCCGGGAATCAGCACCACCACCAGAAACAGCAGGCCGACGAGGAAGAGGTAGGGTGCGATTTGCTGCCAGACCCGCATCGGCACCTGAAACGCGCTGATGCCGACTGCCACACCCGCGGCAATGAAAATGCCCTGGCGGATCAAATAGTATTCACCGTTGTGACCGGTGTATTTGGCCGCCGCGGCAATCTCGATCGAGGCCGAGTACACCATCACCCAGCCCAGTGCCAGCAGGCCGAGCGTCAGCCACAACAGGCTGAAGTCGAGTTCGGCACTGGGCCGGGGCGCGCGCGCAGCGTACAGCATCAGCCCGGGCCCCTTTGCGCGGCAAGTTGATGCACGGCCTGAATAAACACGTCGGCACGATGCGTGTAATTGCGGAACATGTCGAAGCTGGCGCAGGCGGGCGACAGCAGGACGGCGTCGCCGACGCGGGCAAGGCGCTGGGCCTGTTCCACCGCTGCCGGCAAGCTGGCGGCCGGGTAGGTTTCGACGACGCAGCCTTCGATCGACGCCGCAATCAGCGGCGCGTCGCGGCCGATCAGCAACACCGCGCGGGCGTTGGCCTCGACTGCGGCCTTGAGCGGGCTGAAATCCTGACCCTTGCCGTCGCCGCCCAGAATCACCACGGCACGGCGCTTGCCCATGCCGTACAGCGCGGCTTCGGTGGCGCCCACGTTGGTGCCCTTGGAGTCGTCGTAATAGGTGACGCCTGCAATTTCGGCCACTTTTTCGACCCGGTGCGGCAGCCCCTTGAAATGGGCGAGCCCGCGCAACAGGGTTTCGGTTGGCAGGTGCAGGGCATGGGTCAGCGCCAATGCTGCGAGGGCATTGGCAGCATTGTGCAAGCCGTTGACCTGCAGTGCGGACATGGGCATCAGCATGTCGCCCCCCAGGCACAACTCGTCCTCACACAGGCCAAAGTTTTCCTCGCGCGGACAGCGATCGAGGCCAAAGCTGATGACGTGCCGCCCGGGCAAGGCCATGGCCAGCGTACGCGGGTCGTCGCGGTTCAGAACCTGTACGCCGTCGCCGCTGAAAATCCGTGCCTTGGCAGCGGCGTAAGCGGCAAGATCGGCATAACGATCCATGTGGTCTTCGCTTACATTGAGCACAGTCGCGGCGGTGGCGTTCAGGCTGGACGTGGTTTCGAGCTGGAAGCTGGACAATTCCAGCACCCACACCTGGGGCACGGGGGCGTTGTAGGACTCCACTTCAAGCAAGGCGTCGAGCACCGGCAAGCCGATATTGCCCGCCACGCAGGTTTGCAGCCCGGCGATGCGGCACATCTCGCCGCACATGGCGGTGACGGTACTCTTGCCGTTGCTGCCGGTGATCGCGAGCAGCCGCATCGGCCCGGTGGTTTCGGGCGCTGTGGCGCGTTGAACATTGATCGCGGCAATGGCGCGGGCGAACAACTCGACGTCACCCACCACTTCAACGCCCGCAGCGATGGCGGCGGCCACTGCCGGATCGGCCAGGGGGACGCCCGGGCTGACTACCAGCAGGTCGGTCGCCTGCAAGCGGGCCGCGTCGAAAGGCCCCGTGAAGAGTGCCACGCCGGGCGCCAGCTCGGCCAGCCGTGAAGCCTGCGGCGGCGCGTCACGGCTGTCGGCCACGCTCACCCGCGCGCCACGCGCCAGCAGCCAGCGTGCGCACGACAAGCCGGTGTCGCCGAGGCCGAGCACCAGGACATTTTTGCCGGCGAGGTTCAGGCTGTCGTAGTTCATCTGAGTTTCAGGCTCGACAGCCCGATCAGCACCAGCATCATCGAAATAATCCAGAAGCGGACGACGACCTGCGTTTCCTTCCAGCCCTTGAGTTCGAAGTGGTGGTGCATCGGCGCCATCAGGAACACCCGCTTGCCGCGCGTCTTGAACGAGGCGACCTGGATCATCACCGACAGCGTTTCCATCACGAATACGCCGCACATGATGAAGAGCACGATTTCCTGGCGTACGATCACCGCGACCACGCCGAGCGCAGCGCCCAGTGCCAGTGCGCCGACATCGCCCATGAAGACTTCGGCCGGGTAGGCGTTGAACCACAGGAAGGCCAGCCCGGCGCCGGCCATCGCGGCGCAAAACACCGCCAGTTCGCCCGCGCCGGGAACGTGCGGCACGCCGAGATATTTGGAGAACACGGCATTACCGGCAACGTAGGCAAAAATCGCCAGCGCCGACGCCACCATCACCGTCGGCAAAATCGCCAGACCGTCGAGGCCGTCGGTGAGATTCACCGCGTTGCTGGAACCGACGATGACGAAGTACACCAGCGCGATGAAGCCCACAGCGGACAGCGACAAGGTGGCGTGCTTGAGGAACGGAATGATCAGCTCGGTGTGGGCGGGCAGACTGGCGCTGTGCCACAGGTAGGCCGCGACCGCGAGACCGATCACCGATTGCCAGAAATACTTCCAGCGCGAGGGCAGACCGCGCGAATTTTTTTCGACCACTTTGCGCCAGTCGTCGGTCCAGCCGATGACGCCGAAGCCAATCAGCGTGGCGAGTGCGATCCACACATAGTGATTGGACAGGTCCGCCCACAGCAGGGTGGTGACCGAGACCGACACGAGAATCAGCACGCCGCCCATGGTCGGGGTGCCGGCCTTGACCAGATGCGTTTGCGGGCCGTCGCTGCGCACCGACTGGCCGATTTTCAGCGCGGTGAGTTTGCGGATCACAGCCGGGCCGACGATGAAGGAAATCGACAGCGCAGTGAGGGTGGCCATCACCGCGCGCAGGGTCAGGTAGTTGAAGACGTTGAAGGCGCGGATGTCCTGGCCGAGATGCTGGAATAGCCACAAGAGCATGTCAGTGTGCCTCAATAAAACTGTTGACCACGCGTTCCATCTGCATGAAACGCGAGCCTTTCACCAGCACGGTGGTGGCGGGCGTCAGGGCATTTTCGAGCTCGGCGAGCAGTTCCTGAATGCGCTCGAAGTGCATCGCGCCGGAACCAAACGCAGCAACGGTTTCCTTTGACAGATCACCCAGCGCCAGCAGCCGGTCGACGCCGGCAGCGCGCGCGGCCAAACCGATTTGCGCGTGCATCGCAGCGGCGTCATTTCCCAGTTCGCCCATGTCGCCCA
>JAAPAA010000174.1 GCA_012274165.1 Thiobacillaceae bacterium | reverse complement strand
GTCTGACCTATCTTATTGGCGCGCCGCGATATCCGCTTTCAGGCGCGCAATCAAGTCATCAAAACCAAGCTGCCCCAAGTCCTGGTTACCGCGGGCACGGACGGAAACCGCGTGGGTTTCCATTTCCTTGTCGCCGACCACCAGCAAATACGGCAGCTTCTGCAAGCTATGTTCGCGGATTTTATAGGTTATTTTGTTGTTACTCAAGTCCGCCGTGGCGCGGATGCCTGCTGCGCGCAGCCTGGCCACCACTTCATGGGCGTAATCCGCCTGCTTGTCGCTGATATTGAGCACCATCGCCTGCACCGGCGCCAGCCAGGCCGGGAAGTTGCCAGCATGATGCTCGATCAGGATGCCAATGAAGCGCTCCATCGACCCGAGAATCGCGCGATGCAGCATCACCGGCGGTTTGCGGCTGTTGTCCTCGTCGACAAACTCGGCACCGAGGCGCACCGGCAGGTTGAAATCAAGCTGGATCGTGCCGCACTGCCACAGCCGGCCGAGCGTGTCTTTCAGCGTGAATTCGATTTTGGGGCCGTAAAACGCGCCTTCACCGGGCTGCAGGTCGTAGGCCAGTCCGTTCTTGTCCAGCGCAGCGGCCAGCGCAGCTTCAGCCACATCCCACGACTCATCTGAGCCCACGCGCTTGTCCGGGCGGGTCGACAGCTTCACCAGCACATCGCTGAAGCCGAAGTCGGCATACACCTTTTGCAGCATGACGATGAAATCCGCGACTTCAGGCTCGATCTGCTCTTCGGTGCAGAAGATGTGCGCGTCGTCCTGTGTGAAGCCGCGCACCCGCATGATGCCGTGCAGCGCACCCGACGGTTCGTTGCGATGACACGAGCCGAACTCGGCCAGACGCAGCGGCAGGTCGCGGTAGGAGTGCAGGCCGCTATTGAAAATCTGCACGTGACCGGGACAGTTCATCGGCTTCACCGCGTAGTCGCGGTTTTCCGACGAGGTGGTGAACATGTTGTCGCGGTAGTTTTCCCAGTGGCCGGATTTTTCCCACATGCTGCGATCCATCACCGCTGGCGTGCGCACTTCCTGGTAACCGTAATCGACAAATTTCTGCCGCATGTACTGCTCGATCTGCTGCCACACGATCCAGCCCTTGGGGTGCCAGAACACCATGCCGGGCGCTTCTTCCTGCATGTGCAGCAGATCAAGCTGTTTGGCGAGGCGGCGGTGATCGCGCTTTTCTGCCTCTTCCAGCCGGAACAGGTAGGCCTCGAGGTCTTCCTTCTTCGCCCACGCCGTGCCGTAGATACGCTGCAGCATCTCGTTCTTGCTGTCGCCGCGCCAGTAGGCGCCGGCCAGCTTCATCAGCTTGAAATGCTTGAGCTTGCCGGTCGACGGCACGTGCGGGCCGCGGCAGAGGTCGATGAAATCGCCCTCGCGATAGAGCGAAATATCCTCGTTGCTCGGGATCGAGGCGATGATCTCGGCCTTGTACGCCTCCCCCATGTCGCGGAAGAAGGTGACCGCGGCATCGCGCGGCATCACGCTGCGGGTCACGGGCAAATCCTGCTTCGCCAGCTCGGTCATTTTCTTTTCAATCGCCGCCAGGTCATCCGGGGTGAAGGGGCGCTTGTACGAAAAATCGTAGAAAAAGCCATCGTCAATCACCGGGCCGATGGTCACTTGCGCATCGGGGTACAGAGACTTCACCGCATAGGCCAGCAGGTGCGCGGTCGAATGGCGAATCATGTCGAGGCCGTCGGCATCCTTGTCGGTCACGATGGCCAGCGCAGCATCGGCGTCGATGACATGGCTGGTATCGACCAGCTCGCCATTCACCCGCCCGGCGAGCGCCGCTTTGGCCAACCCCGCGCCGATGCTGCCGGCGACCTGTGCGACCGTGACCGGTGCATCGAACTGCCGAACCGAACCATCAGGAAGCGTGACGTTAACCATGAACCAGACTCCAGAATGAAAAAAAGCGCGGGTTGTCCGCGCTTTTAGATACTACAAGAAGATGCCTAATGTTCTGTGAATTGCAATGCGCCAGTGATTATCCAGTGACAACGCTGCTAGTTCGCGGTGACATTCTGCTACTCCAAAGGTCATCCCGACCCATAAATATTGGTAGGCGCGATTGGACTCGAACCAACGACCCCCACCATGTCAAGGTGGTGCTCTAACCAGCTGAGCTACGCGCCTAATGCGGGGCGCATCATAACCGAAACACCGCGCGACTGTCGAGCCGGCGCGGTTTTTTTCGCATATATCTGATGCCCGAGTACGGTGCGAACGTTAACGGCTCAATCAGAAACCCAGGCCGTCAAGCCGCAGCGTCAGTTGCGCGCCGGTTTCCGTCTGCGCCAGCAACCACTCTGCCCCCTCACGGGTAAACACATCCAGCGGCAACAGTCGCTGCGGCACTCCGTCTACGCGCAAATCCAGCCACTGCTTGGTGAGTGCAGCAAATTCCAGCCGCTCGTGATCTGCACAGGCGATTGGCCGGTAGGCGCTCACCGCAGCCTCAACCCGGCTTTCTCGAACGGCGCCCACGCCTGCGCGACCGACGCCCCCAGTTTGCCAGCGAGGCGCTCGGCCAGGCCTTCCTGCTGGGTGAAATCGACAATGTCTTCGGCCTTGATGACGTCACGCGCGACCGATTCGACGCTGCCGAAGCCGTCAGCAAGGCCGAGCTGGATGCTCTTTTCGCCGCTCCAAACCAGGCCGCTGAACATGTTGGGGGATTCTTTCAAGCGCTTGCCGCGGCCCTGGCGCACGACGGCGATGAATTGGCCGTGGATCTCTTCGAGCATCTGCTTGGCGAATGCTTCCTGCTTGGGGTCAACTGGTGAAAAGGGATCGAGGAAACCCTTGTTTTCACCCGCAGTCAGCAAACGCCGTTCGACGCCAGCCTTTTTCATGGTTTCAGTGAAGCCGAAGCCATCCATCAACACGCCGATGGAGCCAACGAGGCTGGCCTTATCGACGTAAATTTTGTCGGCAGCCGCCGCGACGTAATAGCCTCCCGAAGCGCAGATATCGTCCACCACAACGTAGAGCGGGGTTTTCGGATGCAGCGCACGCAGGCGTTTGATTTCATCGTAAATCTGCCCAGCCTGAACCGGGCTGCCGCCTGGACTGTTGATGCGCAGGATCACGCCCTTGGTTTTCTTGTCGTCGAATGCATTTTGCAAACTGGCCATCACGGTATCAGCGCTGGCTTTATCAGACGCGATCTCGCCTTGCAGATCGACGAGAGCCGTGTGCTCCTTGATCGACACGCCTTCCGAACCGAACCAGCCTTTCACCAGAAACAGCACGATGAATAAATACAAAAACGTCAGCGTCTTGAACAGGATGCCCCAGTGACGGCTGCGGCGTTGCTCCTGGATCGCCGACAGCGCCAGTTTTTCGAGCACGTTGCGCTCCCAGTTTGGTGGTTGTTCGCTCATAAGGTTTCCATCTGGCTGTTTCAATTAGAAGGTGTTTCAATCAAGTAAACATGGCCGTCGCGTTCAACGACCGGCACGCGGATCAGGCCGCGTCCCGCACAACGTCCACCGACGCACGCGCCGGTGGCGGGATGATACAGCGCGCCATGCGTGGCGCAGATCAAATAGTGCCGCGAATCATCGAAGAACTCACCCGCCTGCCAGTCGAGTTCCACCGGCACATGGCCACACTGGTTCAGGAAGGCGCGCGGCTGGCCGTCGAAGCGCACCACGAAGGCGGGCTGTTGCTTGCCAAATCGCTCCAGCTCAAAGCGCACCCCCTTGCCCTGCTCGGCCACTTCACTCGCCGCACAGATCAGGCGTTTGCGTTCAGCCATGCGTGCACCTCGGCAAAACTGTTCATCAAGGCCAGCGGCGCATGCGGATGCAGGTCGTCCGGCTCATGCGCGCCATACGTCACGCCCAGACTGGCCACCCCGGCATTCGACGCCATCAACAAGTCATGGCTGGTATCGCCGATCACCAGGGTGCGGGCTGGATCGGCGCCCAGTTCTTCGATCAGCTCCAGCACCATCGCCGGATGCGGCTTGGAATGCGTCTGGTCGGCGCAGCGGGTGGCGGCAAACCACTCGCCCAGGCCGCTGGATTCGAGCGCGCGCGACAGTCCGTGGCGGCTTTTGCCGGTGGCGACAGCCAACTGAAAACCGCTGGCTTTGAGTTCGGGGATCCCCTGCGCCACGCCGTCGAACAGCGGAAGATCGGCGTCGCGCCCCAGATAATGATGACGGTAGCGCTCGACCAGATGCGGGTAGGCGTCGGCCGGCAAATCCGGCAACAAGGCTTGCAGCGCCTGGATCAGTCCCAGACCGATGATCTGGCGCGAGGCGCGATCACTCGGCGCGGCGAGGCCGATGTCTACACAGGCACGCTGGATCGAATCGACGATGACCCCGGCCGAGTCCATCAGGGTGCCGTCCCAGTCGAAAATCAGTAGGTCAAACTGGCGGGGGGTAATGTTCATGGCGCACGCAGCCTGTCCAGAAAAGGTGAAAGGTCAGCGGGCAACGGCGCTTCGATCAGCAGCCGTTCGCCCGTAACCGGATGGGCGAACGACAGTTTGGCCGCATGCAGGAACATGCGCTTGAGGCCCTGTTTGGCCAGGGATTTGTTCAATTCGAAATCGCCATACTTGTCGTCGCCGGCAATCGGAAAACCCAAGTGCGAGGTATGCACGCGAATCTGGTGAGTGCGCCCGGTTTTCAGTTCCGCTTCCAGCAGGGTGAAATCGGCAAACGACTCCAGACGGCGAAAGATGGTGTGCGCCGTCTGGCCGTCGTCGCGCACCGTCACGCGCTTTTCACCGTCGTCGGTGACGCGCTTGTGCAGCGGCAGCTTCACGTGCTGCAGCGGATTCGGCCAGCGCCCGGCCACCAGCAGCAGATAGCGCTTTTCGATCTGGCCGTCGCGCATCGCGGCGTGCAACCCGACCAGCGCGCGCCGCTTCAGCGCGATCAGCAACACCCCCGAGGTTTCACGGTCGAGCCGGTGGACCAACTCCATATAACGGCATTCCGGCAGTTCCAGCCGCATCTGCTCGATGACGCCGCGTGAAATGCCGCTGCCGCCGTGTACCGCCATGCCGGCGGGTTTATTCAATGCAATCAATGCCTCGTCGCGATACAGAATGCGCGGTACCAGCCGGATGCCGCCCTGCGGCAAATGGGTGGCAGGCGTAATCACCGGCGCGGCAACGCGTACCGGCGGGATCCGCACTTCATCCCCCAGTTGCAGGCGATAGCCGACATCGACGCGGCCGCCATTGATACGCACTTCGCCGCCGCGCACGATTTTATAAATGCGGCTTTTCGGCACGCCTTTCAGCTTCGACATCAGAAAGTTGTCGAGGCGCTGGCCGTCAGCGCCATCGTCAATCTTCACGCGGCGCACAGAATCTTTCTCTAAGTC